>JBBSWB010000087.1:0-18680 GCA_038046465.1 Nanobdellota archaeon | reverse complement strand
CCAAAGCTAATTACAAAAACGAGCAAAATCACTCACTTTTCGAATTGTGCCTTTGTTTGATAAACTTTATAAACGTAATGACCGAGGCAAATCCATGCCTATTACTATCTCTGGGAAGGGCGATTTTAAACTATTATCTAAGTTTAACCAAGAAGATTTTTCTAGTTATGAACTTTATTTGGGTGTGTTCAATGAGAAAGTTATAACTGAAGAAATAGCTTCTTTACCTAGTTATATTAAGATAGAATCTATTCATACGCCTTCTTGTATTGAAATCGAAGGCATGAAAACTTTTTTTGATATTTCTTCATTGGGAAAAATTGGTGAAGAATCCTTGGCTGTTCTTAAGAAAACCATCGCTTTAGGAGAAAAGTTAAACTCAAAAATAATTGTGATCCACGGAGCAACATACAACCCCTTTAATCAAACCAAAGAAGAAGCTTTAAATCTATTAGCTTCTAGAGTTAAACCTTTATTAAGAGAATCAACAGAAGATCTTTCTTTAAGTTTTGAAGTGGATGTCCTGTGGCATAATTTATATTTTTCCAGAAGAGCGCTTCTTACTGGTGAGCAGGATTTTAAGTTACTAAATGGGCTGTTAGAAGACAAATTAAATCTTACTGTTGATTTTGAGCATCTTCATTTAAATTTTTATTTCCTTAAATTTTTGGAACGGGTTGGCGGAGAAAAAAATTTCTTGAAAACTTATTCCGAGTTTAATCGGAATGGGTTTCAAAGAGATATAATTAAATTTATTAAAAATTCTCATTTCCAGTTAAGTAATGAATTTAATGTTTATCTTTCTTCATTTTTTAATTCCTTTGAAAAAAAAATTAACCATATCCACATAAATGGTTCAGATTGCTGCAACTTTGTTTTTAATCTAACTACAGATTTACCTCTTGTTGGCGAGCATTTACCGTTAGGGTTAAAAGAGGAGGGAATATCTGATAAATTAGATTATTTTTATATTGCTAAACTCTTGCTGGCAATTTCTAAAAAAAAGAATATAAATGTAGTTTTAGAAGTATGGCGAGAAAATCCAGACAAGTATATTAAATCAACAATAGAATCAAAATTGTTTTTGATGAAATATTTAAATTATGGTGAGGGGGAGATTAAAATGACAGATAAACTAGCAAATAAAACTATTATTGTTGGTAACAAAGAAATTAAAAATTGGGGTAAACCCTTCGTTATTGCAGAAATAGGTTCTAACCATAATGGGGATATTGAATTAGGCAAGAAAATGATTGATGCTGCCGTTGAGTGTGGTGCTGATTGTGTTAAGTTCCAGGCTTTTGATGAACATATTTTTTCTCAAGTTTGTTATGAAGATGATGATCGAAAAAAAGAAACTATTGAAGCGCATCCAGCATTACGAAAGCATTTGACTGTAACTCATAAAGATAGTTTAAAAAAAGAGATTCTCCAGCATGTTGCTTCTAAAGAAATGTTATTCGAATTCAAGAAGTATTGTGATCAAAAAGGAATTATATTTTTTTGCACCCCCCTTAATAAAAAAGTTGCTGATTTCTTAGTTGATGAGCTCGGTATGGAATTTATCAAAGTGGCTTCTATGGATTTAAATAACCCGCCTTTCTTGGAGCATCTTGCTAAGAAAGGCAAACCAATGGTGCTTTCTACCGGCATGGGGACTTTAGCTGAGATTGTGGAAGCGGTAGACACTATTACCAAAACCGGTAATAACCAAATAGTTCTTTTACACTGTGTTTCTCTTTATCCCCCCCAAGATGAAATGATCCATTTAAATAATTTAGATATGTTAAAAAATACTTTTGATTTTCCAGTGGGTTTTTCTGATCATTCCTTTGGAACTGCTGTACCTTTAGCAGCGATTGCTAAGGGGGCTTGTATGATTGAAAAGCATTTTACTCTTGACAAAACTCTTCCCGGCTGGGATCATAAAATTTCCGCAAATCCTGAAGAAATGAAAATAATCGTCGATGATGGAAAAAAGATTTGGAAGGCATTAGGAAGTTATCAACGGATTGTGACTCCAGAAGAGCTGGATAAGAAAGCTTTGTTTGGCAGGAGCATTGTGGTAGTTAGGGATATGAAAGAAGGAGAAATAATCACTGAAGAAGATATTGATTACAGAAGACCAGGCACAGGCATCGAACCAAAATATGGGAAATTTATTATTGGGAGGATACTCAAAAAAGATTTAAAAGCAGACGACCTTATCAAGACAGAATATTTGCGGTGATATTTGCAATGGGGATTAAACATTTTAAAATTAGTATAAACTAAACGAGCAATTTATCATGATCAACGGAAAAAAAGTTTTAGCATACATCCCTGCCAGATCTGGTTCTAAAGGGATTAAAGACAAAAATATTATTGATGTCTGCGGCAAGCCGTTAATAGCTTATTCTATCGAAGCTGCAAAAAAAAGTAAATATGTTGATCGAGTGATAGTTTCAACTGATTCTGCACAATATGCCGAAATTGCAAAAGAATACGGTGCAGAAGTCCCTTTCTTACGGCCTTCGGAATTAGCAACGGATAGCTCTCCTGAAATGAAAACAACCATTCATTTAATGCAGTCGATGGAAGAGAATTCGAAAGATTTAGATAAAAATTTTAGTATTATCATACGCCTGCAGCCAACATCGCCATTACGAACTGCAGAAGATATTGATAAAGGGTTAGAATTGTTTGAGTCAAAGAAAGCTGATACAATCGTTAGTGTTACCGAATGCCCGGTTATCCCTTTATGGATGAATACTTTACCGGAGAATCTTTCTATGCATAATTTTATTTCTCCGGAAATAAGATTAAAAAATCGGCAGGATTTCCCTCCTTATTATCAACTGAATGGAGCCATATTTATTGCTCAATGGGATTTTATTAAACAGAATAAGAGCTGGTATAGTCCGGAAAGTTACGCGTTAATTATGTCTTCAAGAAGATCGGTTGATATTGATAATCTTTTTGATCTTGAATTTGTGCGGTTTTTAATAGAAAAAAATTAAACCTTAAATTAATTTTTGTTCAAATAACCAATTTTTATCTTAGTTTTTATTTTGGTTTCCAATTTCGTTGTAAATAAAATCTACAATTCTTTCAGAAGCCTTTCCATCAACTTTGTAACATATCTTTTCGACAAACTCTTTTCTTCTTTCTTTAAATTCTTCCTCATCTTTGAAAGATCTTTCTACCGCTTTGACAACATCGTCAGTATAATTAACATTTATGGTTGCTTCACTGTCCTCGATGAATGTAGTTTTAATACTTTGAAGGCCGGTTTTTTCACAATCCAAAATATTAACAGTAACCACAGGTTTGTTAATGATACAGGCTTCCATTGCTGCGGTTGAACCTAAATTTAAAAAAGAGTTGCATTCTTTAATTAGTTTATAAAATTCTTTCCTAGAAATATCTTTTACTACCTCCGTTTTTGAATAACCTAATTTTGTCAGAATTGTTTTATATCGTTCAATATTTCTCTCTCTTGGGTGTAGCTTTAAAATAAGTTCTAAATCTTTGATTGTTTTAAGATCAGAAAGAATTTTAGCAATTCTGTCAAAATAAATTTCTTTAGTCAGGATATTGTCTTCCACTAAGGGCGAAGTAGCAAAAAGCACCTTGTTAATCAAACCTATTTTTTTATAATTTTTTTCAGATTTAATCTCATCAAAAATTACCGGCCCAACAACAATCACGTCCCCTTCTTTCATTCCGGATTGAACGTATCTTTTTTTGTAAAATTCACTAAAGACCAATAATTTTGTTTTATCAATCAGTTCTGGATTAGGCAGTGTATTTTCATGAAGTTTTCCCGTTCCATGCTGAATAACCAGGCATGATTTTCCTTGTTGGTTTGCAGCAACCATAATACATTTTTCTAACAAACCATTGGCAGAAGTAAGTACAATTGCCGTTATATTCTCAATCTCAATGATTTTTTTGGTTAATTCGTACTGGAGAAACAAAGTATAAAGAAATTCTTGGGACATGAAAAAATCAAATGCATATTTAAGATAGGGCCATAACGATTTTTCATCTAATTTAATCATTTGAGATTTAGTTTTATTATCAATCTGTTTCCAGCGCATAGAAAATTCTTCAGAACTTTTTTTTGCTTTTTCCGAAATAGCTTCATCAAAATATCTGTAAAGGTGAGGATAAGCAATTGTTTTTTTATAAACGCCACTAGACAAGGGCTCTACAAAAACAATACGCTCTTTTATCTTATTTTCTTTTTTAACCAAATCAATAATACTTTGCAACCTAAAGATTTTACCTTCAGAATCAATGTGATTAGAATAAGTGATAAATAATATTTTTTTTTCTGTTGAAGAAATTGGGTTATAATCCAACTTTTTTATTTTTTTGTAATGTTTTATCTTCTTATCTTCATTGTAGTTCAAATATTTGCTTAATAATTTTGAAGAGGCAAATAGTTTTATTCTTTCTTTTTGAGTTAATTTTTTACCTGCATACATTTGTTCAAAAGTATTTATCTGTTTTGGCATTACGTAGGCTAAAAAAAACCTCTTAAAAAACCACCACAATGAGATTCCGTCTATATTAAATAATTCATCAAAACTTTTTCCATCAATGTTTTTCTGTTCAGACCACGTTCTTAGGAAAGAATCTATTTGATTTTGGCGCATTTCTTCTATTGAATTATTTTTTTCTAAGCTCATTTTGTTAATTTAATCCAAGTTTTTTCAATTATTTTATTAACATTTAAATTAATTGGTTCTTCAGTATTGAGGGGCTCTCCATTTAAATACCTGCATAGAAAACCATATCTTTCTTTTTGTTCTTTTAAATAATCTGTCTCATGAACTTTTCGTTGGCTTGACTTAATGATTGTTTTGGAAAACATTTCTGTATTTTTATCTCTTTTAGTAATGGTTTCTAATTTTGCATCCAATACAAACAAATAATCCGGTTTTGGATAAATAGACAAAAGCAGGCCAATTACTTTGCTGTTGGGAGCATAATTGTATTGTGCATAAAGATCGTAAAAATACCGATCCGTAAAAACCAATTTGTTCATTCTTAATTTGGGATAAATTATAAAGATATATCTTGATAAATATTCTATATAATTATAAACCAGAACACCTTCTTTAATTAAGCTAAATTTACTGTTTGGTCCGCTTTCTTTTTTATTAAGCTCTTTAAATACGCTCTTATTTTTCTTTTTTAATCCTTTAGCAATAAGTTTTGTTGTCGGTAAAAATGGTTCCCAGCCAAAATAATAACCAAATTGTCCGTTAAAAAAATTACTAATCGCAGCATACTTTGTTAAGGTTTCTTTGGTTAAAGTTGTTTTTCCTGCCCCGTTAACCCCGATTAAAGCCACTAAGCTGCCTTTTCTTCTTGAATCTAGTTTATTAAGCAAACGTTTAATTATTTTTTTAAATAGATAAATAGCTTCGGACGGATTTTTAATCAATTTATTTAGATAATTATTGATAATTTTTTGATTAGAAAGGATTTCGTCTTTTTTGAATCTGTTTAGGAATTTATAAAATCCTTTTTTCCACCCATTTTTTCTTAATTGAAAACTAATATACTGCCAATCGTTTTTTTCTTGCAAATAACCGGAAATTAATCTTCTTTCTTTTTCTTTAATCTTAAAATTTTCAAATAAAATATGCGCAGAATGAATAAGCAAGGAATCTTCTTTGGAAGGAACGACTATTAATTTATTAAGCGAGATCTTTCTTTTAAACACAAGTTCTTTATCCAAGGCTTTAAGACCGTGCCAGGCAATTTCCCGATGTAAATGTATAGCATACAACTGGTTATCGATTACGTTTACAAACATTCGTTTATATTTTTCAATTTTTTCCGGCAAATATAAAACAAACCCTTCTTTTTTAAGTAAATCCCTTGCATCGTTGTAATCCTGATCATTCCTAAAAAGCACATCTAAATTACTATTTTTTCCATCAAAAATATGTTCGCACTTGAACAAGAGATAATTAATTTTATTTTTACTAAATAAATTGATTATTTTTAGAAGTTCAACTGGTGTTTTTTGGTAGGTTAACACTTTGTCTCAACCTCTTTGCGTCTCAAATTCTTGGTACAATCGTAAATATTTTTCAAGCATATTTTTTTCATTATAATTATTCACGACAATTTCTCTTGCTCTTTTTCCTAAAATCGCTCGCGCTTCTTCATTCTCTGCTAGCCAATTAACTGCTTTAGCTAATTTTTTATGGTTATAAGGGGGCACAGTTATAGCCGCATTTCTAACTATTTCTTTTAGGAAGGGCATGTTGGTCGTAATAACTGGTTTTCCACAACTCATTGCCTCAAGTAAAATTAAAGGATTAGCAATTGCTCCCAGGGGGTTCCTATACGGGAGAACAATTATGTCCATTTCGTTATAAATTTTTTCAACGTTTTCTACATGCCCATAAATTTTTATGCAGGGGTTAATTTTTTGAATGTAAGAAACAGTTTTAGGAATTTTCTCGGTGAAATACATGTAAGAGGTTATTTTTTTAGAAAATCTTCTTGAAGACTGGGCAAAATCAGTTTGTCCTTTAAACACTCCCGGATGACCCAAGAAAGCAACTTTAATTTTACTTTTTTCTTTATTCGCTTTTAAATGTGGTGCGATGGGTTTAAATTTATTTGTGTCAATACCAAATCGAATCAGTTCTGTATTTTTCTTGAACAATCTTTCTTTGAGATAATAAGACGGCACAACAACTTTATCTAATTTTTTAAGAAATAGTCCTCGCCATCTTAAAGGCAGAATGGCAGAATAACTAAGCAAAGGATTTGTAGCTCCTTTAACAATCACCTTTTTTTCTAAAAGATGGTTCCTAAAATGGTTTATAATTTCTGTTTTTGAGTTAGAATATAAAGAATAAATGCAAGGCACTTTGTATTTTTTTTTAATTTTGTAAGCGTAATAAGAATCAATTATTCCACTGCTATGGATATGGATAAGATCAGCTTCTTCAATTTTTTCTGTAAACTCATAACCTTTGTTTTTTAGAAATTCTTTGATTTTACTAGCTATGAAAGTCCTCCCTTCAAATGATCTTCTATCTAAATCAGCTTTATAATATACTTTCATTTAAACTTGATTTTTAAAGTAGTTATATAATATTTGTGAAAAATAAGAAATTTTAGGTTAATAATCTTTTTAAACCACTTCTTTTTAGTTTGTTTGGTTTAGATGAAATATTCACTAAAGCAGATTAAGGATAGCTATTTAGAAATAGATCCAATAGTTAGTAAACTAATTTTTCACCCTATCGGAAAATATTTAGTATTCCTGCTTGCAAACTTTACGCGCGTTACCCCCAATCAAGTTACTATTTTTTCATTTATATTAAGAATTGGGGCTGCTTATACCATCTTAACCCAGAATTTTGTTATTAGTGCCGTGCTAGCCGCATTATCGCACCTTTTTGATGGTATTGATGGAGTTTTGGCAAGAGTTACTGAGAAAAAATCAAAATTAGGGGGGCTTTTAGATTCACTATTTGATGGAATAGGATACTCTTTATTAATTTTAAGTTTAGCGGTAATGTTACTAATGAAAGACAGGTTTGGTTCGGCAATAATTATCTTAGTATTTTTTTATCTTTTTTTTAATGAATATAATTCTAGTTTGCTTTTTACTAAAAATGTCAATAAAGAAGAAGTCAGAGAAAAGTCAGCTTTACACGAATGGATGGAAAAATTAAATAACTCAATTATTCCTGATTTTTTTAAAAAAGTTATTGAAAAAATTGTAGCTTTAACTCTTAAACTTAAAATGAACCCGATACCTTCTTTTATTGAAACCTATTTTCTTCTATTTATTGTAGCTCCATTTTTTAATTATAATAAAATAATATTAGTTGTTGCAATTTTATTATATTTACCACAATTTATTTTTAATTTAATAAAATTATTTTCTATCATGAAAAAATTGAAAAGCACGGGGTAATAAAATGATTAACAAAGCGATTATTTTAGCAGCAGGCATGGGTACAAGATTAAAAGAGTTAACCCAAGATAAGCCCAAATGTTTGGTTAAAGTTAATGGAAAAGAAATCTTGCGCAGTAATTTGGAAAAATTAGAAAGGAACGGGATAACTGAAGCAGTAATTTTGGTTGGTTATCTAGCCAACAAGATTGAAGAAACGTTTGGAGAATCTTTTGGAAATATGAAATTAACTTATGTTGAAAGCAAGCGGTACATGGAAACAAACAACATGTATTCGTTATGGCTGGCACGCCAACATTTGTCAGATGGAGCTTTATTAATGGAAGGCGATGTTGTTTTTGAGGAAGAGATTATTCAGAAAGCGCTTACGACAGATGCAGATAAATCTTTTTGGGTAGTAGATAAATTTACAGAAGAATTGGATGGATGCATGTCAACTACTGATATGGATAATAGGATTATTGATTTAAGGATTGTTCGAGAAAAGTTACCTGAATACAAAAGTAATTATCATAAATCTGTAGGTATTTTAAAAATAACTCCCAAATATGGTCAAGAGTTCTCCCGTTGGCTGGATGAAGATGTGCAGGCAGGAAACGTAAAGATTTATTATGATTTAGTTCTGCAACGAAGATTGCACCAACTGCCTTTATATGTCTGCTCTATTAATGGACTAAAATGGTTTGAGATAGATAATCAGGAAGATCTTAAAAAAGCTGAGGAAATCTTTAGTGGTGAAAAGCCATGAATTACGAAATTGTTCCAATAAATAGATTAAAACCTCTGGAAATGGTGTTTCCTTCACACCTAAGAAATTTAACCGAGATGATTCTAAGCGATGGTGAAGTGCGATTACCCTTATTGGTGGATCAAAAAACAGGCATAGTTTTAGATGGCAGCCACCGCTATGTGTTTTTCTTACAGTACGGATATAAAACTGTTCCGGTAAAATGGGTAGACTATGACAGCGAGGACGTAAGGGTAGGAACGCATTTAACTCACCGCCACATCATTACTGGTCCAACCAACATCTCTAAAAAAGAAGTGCGTGAACGAGGATTAAGCGGCAATGTCTATCCTCCCAGAACAACGCGGCATTTTTTTCCTTTTCGCAAAACCGACGAAATTCATGTTTCTTTATCCTCTTTAGAGAAAGGCGAACCCCTAGATGTACGTAATTTAATTGCAACAGTGGACGTTGATTACGAAATCCATCACAATCGCAAATTCATTCAAGAAATCGAAGCCGAAATTGATGAGCTAATTTCTTATCTGGACGAAGTAAGAAGAACAAAACATTATCTTCGAAAACAGATCGAAGAGATGGAAAAAAGCAAGGGCAACAGTTTTGATTAATTAAATCAGTAATATTGTCCTTTTCATTATTATTATTCTATTTTTTCACAGCAATAAAATATCCTTTACATTGAATAAAGCGTTTTAAAATCAAGTGATTAAGTTTTAGGAACTTTGGTTTAGCGAGTAGGCCAAACACAATCCGTTTGGGAAGAAATCTTAAATAAAAATCAGTAATGATCCCATAATTATATCCTTCATTTAATTTTAGATTAATTATTTTAAATTTTTCTTTTTTCAGCTTTTTAATAAATCCTTTTAAAGAACGATAGATTACGGGATAGTCTCCTTTTTTTAGTAAAGTTTTTTCTTTAAAGAAAGGTTCCCTTAGGATTAATAATCCATCAGCAGCTAAATGTTTTTTTAGCTTAGTCAAGACTAAAAGTAAATCTTGGTCATCAATATACATCAATACTCCGCCGACAAAAATGATATCAAATTCCTGTTTTAATTTTAATTTTTTTAGATCTGCGCAATAAAACGCAGTATTTTTTATTTTTCTTCTCAAGGCTTCTTTCTTTGCTATGTCAATAGATTTCTTAGAAAAATCAATGCCCACGACTTCTTTAAAATAATTTGAAAAATAAAAAGAAAACTTTCCATTTCCGCAGCCAACATCTAGAAACGAACTTGAAGAGCAAGTTTTTGATGGCGTATTTTTAAAATTCTTCTTTAAAATTTTTTTAATTGCTTTTACTTCTATTTTAAAACGAAGCAAAGCAAAATTTTCATCATCAATTTTGTAGCCTTCTCTATAGTTAAAATTTCCAGCAAAAGAAGAATCCCAATATTTTCTTACTGTATTATAATCAATCAATTTTTGTTTCATTCTGGGTTATATTATGCACAAAAATGTCGCAACATTTTTGGCATCCTAAAAATGCGTAGTTTAGAAACCGTCTCTTTTCAAACCTCGTTCTTTAGGACGAGGTGAGACGGTTTCACGCATTTTTATGATATTTAGATTACTTCAGGCATTATTGCTTTATTTTACTGTTTGCTAAAATAAAAAGTTTTGATCTTTCTCATCGTATTTTCTTCATCGTATCCCTGCGCAGCTTTTATTCCTATTTTACCCATTTTTTCTCTTAATTTCGGGTTCTGAATTAATTTTTTAATAGCAGTTCTTAGTTCGTTTACATTACCGGACCCAATCAATATTCCTGCCCCTTTGGTGATTAATTCTTTTATTGCTCCAATATCGGATCCTATAACTGGTTTGCCTGCGGCCATAGATTCAATAGCAATTCGGCCAAATGGTTCCGGCCAAGCAGAAGGAAAGACAACAATATCTGCATTAGCATAAATTTCAGGAATTTTAGAGTACGGAACCGGATTATGGATTTGAGCATCAAGATTATGTTTTTTTATTTTTATTAGCATCTCTTCTTTTAAAGGCCCTTCTCCATAAAAATCAGCGTGGCAATTTAATCCGATTAAAGCTTTAAGCAGTATTTGTGGTCCTTTAAATTTAGTCAATGAGCCCAAGTAAAGGAGATTTATTTTGTTAGGGTTATTTTTAACTCGTGTTTTAGTATTGGCGTTGTTATTCTTGTTCTTATCATCATTATCATCAGCGTTATTATTTTTTTGGCGTTTTGTTAGGCTATACTTTTTAGTGTCAAGAGCATTAGGGATAACTTTGCTGTCTAAACTCTGCCGAAATAATATTTTTTTAACATACTCGCTGATAGCAATCAAATTACAATAATGTAACGAGCGATTTAGCTGACGGTAATAACAATACACGTAAGCTAAAGAAACAAGATTATATTTCAAATAAAATTTATTTCTAACTTTACCAATTTCAGTCGAATTCATTTGGCAAAAAATATATTTAAAAAAAGAACAGTTGTAGCTACATTCTTTTTTCCCATGATAGAACCGATCGCCTTTTGGACAAAGAGCAGGAAAACTTTCGATCGTCGCAAACAAAGGGACATTTAATTTTTTTAATTTTGGGGCAGCAATAATGCTTGCTCCGATAAAATGGATAGCATCAAATTCGTGCTTTTTAACAATTTTGTTAACTTCTTTAACGATCGATTTTGGCAAATCAATACTTCTTTTTAAATTGTTAATAACGCTGTGGGGATCTGCTGCAGTTTTAAGGGTGCGGTACACTTTAATTCCATCAACAATTTCAACTCTGTTAAGGCCGGGATGATAAGAAGTAAGCAAGGACACTTCAACTTTGTTTTTTACTAGCGCTTTTGCTAATAAATTAACATTAATTTCTCCACCGCCCATTATTTTTGGCGGAAAATATTCTGAAATAAACAGTACTTTCATGTCTATTTACTTGCCAACTTGGGCGATTTATAATATTTATGGTTTTCCGGCTTGATTTTTACGAGGCTTAGTTATGGGCTTAATTATAACTCTCTTTCAAGCGACGTGGCTTTCATTAACTTTAAAAAGACGTTCTTGCCTGTAATTTGATCATGGATCGGGTTTCAGTAATAAAGCAGGTACTTACAGATCTTAATAATAACAAGATTAGCTATTGTGTTCTTCGCAACTATGGTTTTTTATTAGAAAAAAAAGCTACGTTGGCCCAGTCAGAGAAAAGCGTAGATTTAGTTCTAGTAAACAAAGATTACATTAAGTTTCACCAGATTCTTTTAAATCACGGTTTTATCAAGAGGAAAAAGCCTTCTTATGCATTAAAACACATCCCTTATTTTCGCTTCGAAGGGATAGAAACGATCAGTTTTGATGTACAAATTGGCGGGGTTCATTGGAATGATTTATGTTATCTTTCTGAAAATTATATTCTCGAGAATAGGATAAAAAAATCTTTCTTTTACGTTCCTTCAGACGAAAATACTTTTGTTATGCTGTTAGTTCATTCAATCTTAGGAAAACGTTATTTTAAGCTGGAATATAAAGAGATATTATCTTCTTTAGTTCACAAAGTAGACTCGCCTTACGTTATAAATAGATTATCAGAAATTTTTTCTTTCAAGAGAGCAAAATTGATTTATAATTTAATTGTAGAAGATAAATTTAAAGAGATTCTTAAAAAAAATCGCCTGTTAATGTTCTTATTTGTGGGAAAGTCTATGGGGCGGGTAAGCATCTTGGTAAAGTTAAGCTTACGTTATATAAAACATACCAAAGTAACGGGAAAATTGTATCCTTTGATCAGTATTATCGGACCTGATGGAGCAGGAAAATCTTCTGCGGTAGAGATGTTAGCAAGGAATTTGCGCGAAAATAGAAATAAAGTTTCTATAATCTATACGGGGCGGGGCAGAAATCATCTTCTCCCAATTAGTAAACTCGGACGAAAATATAAAAATAAAGAAAGAAGGAAAGACGAGGTTAAAAAACCAAATAGTTCTAATTTAAATCGTCGTGCTTTTTTGTATACTCTCGCAGCCCCTCTATTTACATTTGATCTCCTCTTGCGTTATATTTTAATTATGCTCCCTAAAAGAAGAAATAGAAACTTTGTAATAACTGATCGTTATTGTTCAGACATTTATCTGATGGAGAATGTGCCCTTAGTTGTTAGGAAATTGCTGTTAAGATTATTTCCCAAACCGAATTTAACTTTTTATCTTTATAATACTCCTGAAGTTTTACATCAACGACGTCCGGAGGAATCGATTGAAGGGTTAAAGAGGCAATTAAAACTGTTTGGAGAATTAGAGTCATACTTAAAACCAATAAAGATTAAAACAGATAACCAAGACGAGATGAATAAAATAATTTTTCAGGAAACAATGGCTTATATTTTACATAGTTGGTATTAGTTTAAATATTGTTTAATTTAATTGAGGCATTAATTTAGATAACAAATTCACAATCTTTATAAACCAATTATTTTAAAATATATTCCTATGCTGGCAGTAAATTCAATCAATTCTTTTAATTCACAAAAAATAGTTTCTTTTAATGATGCCGCTAAAATTGTTTCTAAATTGAAGGCTGAGGGAAATAAAGTTGGTTTATGCTGTGGCGGCTATGATGTATTACATCCGGGCCACATGATCCATTTTGAGTCGGCAAAAAGACTATGCGATGTGTTGTTTGTAGGCATTTCTGCTGATCAATTTGTGTCTGACCGCAAAGGTTCGGGCCGGCCGGTTTTTTCTGAACAATTAAGAGCTTATGCTGTTGCTTGTTTAGGTTTTGTCGATTATATATTCATTTATAATTTTAAAAAATCGGTTGAAGTTATTCAGCAGCTGAAACCTTCATATTACATTAAAGGTCCAGATTACATTAATAAAACTACCCCAGGAATTACTGCTGAAAGAGAAGCCATTGCTTTGGTTGGAGGAGAAATGAAATATACTACTGATCCAAAATTATCGACTACAGAAATTATTGATTACATTAAGACTAGTTTAGATGTAAATAGCCTCCTAGTTATTATTGATCGTGACGGGACTTTAATCGAGAATGACGACTTTCCCGGTAGAAATGAGAACTGGCAGGAAGAATTAAAATTAAATGAGCCCGTAGTAAGCTACCTTTCTTACTTACAGACAAAATATAAAACCACTAAAGTGGTAGTAACTAATCAAGCTGGCGTGGCTAGACAATATTTTGGCTGCGATAGAGTAGAAGAAATTCATGATCATCTTTCTAAAATTTTAGCAGTAAAAGGCATAAGAATTGATAATTGGCAATACTGCCCTTACATGGATCCAGTTTATGCAGAAGCTAAAAAGAACGAACTTAATATTGATTTTAATTTTGTTAAAGAAAAGACGAGACGAAAACCGCAGGTAGATATGGTTGTCGATGCTTTAAAAGAATTAGGCAATAAATTCGATGATTTTAGTGAAATGATTGTGGTTGGAAATGCCAGCGATGATGAGAAGTTAGCTAAGAATTTAATCAGTAATAATTTAAAAGTTAAATACCTCGATGTTACTGATAAAAAGTATGAAGAGCTAGTAAGAGAGTTTGGTTAAACAATTAAAGTTTTTGGATTGTGGATATTCTGCACTAGCATACTTAAATAAATAACCAGAAACCTATCTTTTGTTTTCTTTAGAGCATATTCTTCGCATTCTTTAAGCAGCTCTCTTCTTGTATTCATTATATAATTAATGTATTCTTCATCTTTAGTTTTTATTTTGCTTATAGACTCTACAAAATATTTAAATATTTTGTCATAGAGTCGTATAAATGCTGGACTTACCTTATCAAGACCGCTTCTATCAAAAGATTGATACAACCAATAGAGGTACGTGGCATTTTGTTCAATGATATGTATACAAAAGTAATTGTCAAAAGTGGAAATGAATAAGTTTTCTTTAAAATATACATAAACTAAATTTTTAAATTTCCAACATTCATCGCGAAGGTTCCTGCATTCTTGTTTTTTCTCTTTATTTCCCATAGTTAAATTTTCACGAATAAACATGAATTCAAATTTAATTATATTAACAATTTTATTAAAAACTGTTTCAAAATCAAGAGTTAATTCTTTGGCAATGTTTTTAATGACGCAACTTTTTCCGGTTTGTTCCATAATCTCAAGCCCGGGAAGTAATTTAACTACCTGTTGAATATGATAAAAACAATCGGTTTCTTCAAATTTTATATATACTTCATCACAACCTTTCCGGTAAAGTGTTCCTAGAGTGGTCCAGACAGAACCATAATCTGCTTTTCTAAAATAGATATTTATTGGAAGATTTTTCTTCTTATACTTTTTTGAATTAAGAATTAATTTATCAACGGAGGTTGTAATCTCTATACTGTCGCCTTTTTGTAATTTCTGCTGATCTAGCCATTTCTTAGGCAGACTGACCATCAGGGTCGATGCGCCGTGCTTTACTAATTGCCGTTCCATAAGTCCTTTAAAATTTATCAGCTTTATAAACATTTCTAAAAGTTTACACATTTTTTTTTGGGTATACAGTTTACACAGAATGTTTAAATTAAAAGGCAAAATTCTGAATTTAGAGGTTAATTTTGATGTTTTAAAATTAATGGGGGTTTTAAAAAATGACAGAACAAGAAGGATTACAACTACCCTTGGCGTGTGTTTTTGATTTAGAGGGAACGGTTGTTGATGTCGAATGTGCGCATCATATTGGATTTATTTGTGCAGCAAAGGATTTTGGTGTTGAATTATCTTTTGAGGAGTGCCTAGCAACCTTACCGCATTTCATTGGCGGACCTGATGAAGAAGGAGCAAAGGATATCAGCGCAGTAGCCGCAAAACGAGGGCTTGCTGTTGATTATCATAACATTTTGGAAAAAAAGAAAATTCATTATGACCGCTTACTACGGGAATTATCAATTCAACCACGGCGAGGATTTTTAGATTTTTTCTCAACAGTAAAAAATGCAGGGATAAAGTATGCCATCGGTTCCGTAACTAATCAGGATCAAGCCGTCGTTCTTTTAGAACGGGCTGGTCTGGCTGATTTATTTGGATACGAAAATATTGTCTTGCGCGAACATGTGCAACGCCCTAAACCTGCACCAGATGTATGGATAGAAACAGCAAAGAGAATTGGTGTAGAACCATCTAAACAAATTGTTTTTGAAGATTCTCCACGAGGAATCAATGGTGCTATTGAGGTTGGCGCTTATTGTATCGGTATGCCCGTGTATAATAGAGCAAATGTTATAACTCCTTTGATTAATGCTGGTGCAAGAAGAATCTTTTTGCAATGGGATGAAATAAATCCCCTAGCTTTAATGCGTAATATTTACCAGGAAAGGATATAAATCAAGATAAAAAGTAGTTTGTTTTGTGGGGGACACAAATCCCCTTTTTTTAAAATGTGAGGTATCCTGCATAGGCGTTGTAGGAAACAATAAAAAATGGATCTTGGCGAGACCGTAGGGTATATCTTTCAAGGATACAGTTTATTACAGAAAGAATATCCCGTTTTAGGAGCAATGATTACTGCAGAGGTAATTTTCCCGTTATCTGATGCTGCTTCTCAAATAATTACAGATAAAAAAATTAATTGGAAAAAAGTTAAATATACCGCGGCTCTTGCTCCGATTTACGGCTTAGGCACTTATGGGCTTCTTGAAACCGGAGATATAGTTGGCAAATATGTTAGTAATCATTCTTTAGTTAAAGCTGCTTTAGGACCGAATTTGTTTGCTAACCCTTATAATCTCTTCTTTTTTGTCAATAATACTGTTGGCGAGAAAAGCAATTATAATTTAAAAGCATTAGCAAGAAATTACGGACAAATTGTGAGCGGGAAAGGAGAAATTAGTGATTATTTAAGACGCTTTGAAAAAAATATCATTGAAAACATTCCGCCAAGAGAATATATTAAATCAGTGGTTGCAGTTACTACGGTATGGAATGGATTTCAATGGTTTAATTATTCCAATACCCCCAAAGAATTACAAGCTCCTGCTACTCTAGCTGCATCTTTAATTTGGATGGTCCTCCTTTCTCTTTGGTCTTTAAAAGGAGGAAGAAAAATAATCAAAAAGAAAGATTAAGCATATTGGTTTTAATTTCGTTAAAGAAAAAACAAGACGAAAACCGCAGACAGATATGGTTACCATTTTAAGGGATATATTTCTTCCAATCAAACTGCCCTTTTAGCGGAACATACTTTTCAATTTTTTTAACAAATTCCGATTCATCGCCGCCGTCTACATAATGTAATGGCATTCCACTGCCAACTTGGATTCTTCTGTCATTAACAGCTTCTTGGTGTCTTGGACTAATAAATAGCCTACCTTTATGATAATTTAAAGTAAATACTTGGTTATTTAATTCCAACTGCTGTAAAATTGGAATAGCAGTTTCAACTAAATCTTTTCTTTCTTCTTGGCAAATTAATAACGTATCCAACGGAGTATTTTGGGGTTTGTAGATGTTCTCTCCGAAATCCATTCTTTCCTTTTCACCAATAATATCTGCTAATATTGAAAATGGAGGCAAATCTTCCGGAAAAAGATGAAAATGATCGTGTCCAGGGATGCTCATTCCATCTAAGACATGATTTCTAAAAGCAATAAGATTAAGCGAATCAGAAGCAGCAATAGTTGCTCTTAAATATTCTTCAGTCATCAATTTGCCTCTGGTTTTTCTTTCTTCAGGTATATAAATTGCGGTTTTATTGGCTGGATCAGGCACGGGATTAACTCTTGCAGAAACATCATCATGTTCAACTGGAACAGATAAAGAATGCCCAAACCGACTTGGGTACCTATTTGGAGAAATATTATGCATTCCTGCAAAGTACATAACATTATTTGGAATTTGTGGATCTTGTTGGGCATCAATTTCTTGAACAATATTTTCACACAGGAAGCAGTCATCTAAACTTAATCTTAAACCATATTCTTTTGCTTCATGTAATAGTTTGTAAGGTTTCTGCTGAGCCATTAATTCTCTTCTTTTAGCGTTATTTTTGGCGGTAATTAAAACTGCGGGAAATCTTTTTCCGGAGAGTTCAATTTCTGTTCTTTTATAGGTAGTTGAATAAACAAAGTCTCTTGGAGTACCATAAGCTTCTAAAGCACTAGCCCACTTTAAAAGAAAATCTTCCCATTTAGTTGAATCAAGATATGCGCTTGCAGTTTGTAGAAATTCTTTATTTTTCTGTTCGGTTGGATTGTTCATTTTTATTACCTCTGTTTTAATTTTTCTCTTAATGTTTTTAAAGTATTTTCCCATTCAATTCTAGCAATTTCTTTTGCTGTGTCTGAATATAAAAAGTTTTCTTTTTGAATATATTTCCGATTACGAACGTCTAGTCCTTCCAACGTCTTGCTTCTGTGCGTAGTCGATATTTCTACTTCAGGTATAGTAAATCTCCATAACTTATCTGCATCTCTCATTATTCCATCTTCTAATGAGTAAAATCCATCTCTGGTGTCGTGCTGTGAAATTATTTCTACGATATGGGGAATATGTGGTTGTGAGTAGCCGCTATCTATTAATATATCTCGAGCTTTACGGGCTCCTTCTTCTTGGTGCCTTGCTCTTAAGGCCGGTTCATATCGTTTCATATTCGGATCAGAAAAAAGGTTTACTTCTGCTGGGGACATCTGACTCCACCCAATATCATGTAAAATTGCTGCAGGAACAACAACTTTCCTATCCCCCAATTCGTATTTTAATAATTCTAAAGCAAAATAAGTAACAAATTCAGCATGTCCAGGATCTAACCGTTTATCTTGAAGCGACAATGCTCTATTCCAAAGTTCTTTTTCTATCGGTTGGAGCAGAGCAGCTATATTCTTTCCTTGACCAGAAAAATCCCACATATTATAATTTAATGGTTGGTATGTTTTAAGTTCCATTGTGGTGGTTTTTTTAACCACGATTTAAATAGGTTTAGAATTATAGTTCTATAATTCCTGTTGAAAGGGCACAATTCAATTTCTGAGTGATTTCTCTTTTTTGAGCATTTTTCACGACATA
>JBBSWB010000086.1:0-4683 GCA_038046465.1 Nanobdellota archaeon | reverse complement strand
CTCAGGGCAACCTGAGGTAGGCAGTATTTTTACTTAAGACTTTCTACAGAGCCCTAACAATAGAAAAATTTAAATAAACAATTATGATAATTACTTTTATAAATTAAATTTATGTTTTAACTGAGGTGAAAAATGGGATTATACGTAAGGGATCAGTCTTTTTATAATAGTTTTTTAAGTTGTTTTGGAAACCTTTTGGGCAGGTTTGAGTTTTTGAATAGGGATCTATTAATTTTAGAAGCATTAAGTAAAAAACAATATGAACGATTTATTGCAGCTAATGATTTTGCTGCATATAAACGCATTTTGGCAGTTATGCTTGATACTTCAAAAAAAATTAATCAAGATTTTGCCGCTATGAAAGCAGCGTGTAATTATATGATAAAATTGTTTTCTAAACCAAGCTACGTTAGAGATAATCTTTCACCAGACGTAAAAGCTGAGATTATAAAAAGAGTTAATAAGATTATTTCAAAAATAGATTATGCTAAAGAAAATTCCTTAGTTTATGCTGAAAATTTGCCTTTGTCTATTAGTTCTGGTTGGGCTCCCGCAGGATCTATTAGTAATATTCGTAAATTGATTAATCTTCCAGGTTACCTGTTAACCGGCCTTGCTTTAAGTAAAGAGGAACAGAAAGCGGCTTATAATCAATCTCTAGCGGACCTTCAAAATTTAGATAAAATTATTGAAGGAATTTTTTTTAAAAACGGTTCTCCGATAATGACTCCCGAAGCCAAAAAGGAATTTAAAAATTTTACTGATGGGTTAAGAACTTTTCTTAAGAATACTAAAACGGTACGTAGAACCTGGAACAGAGCATATAAAGATTGTTTTAAAGAGCTTGTAGCTCTAGGGTCAGCTAACCAAAATATAATTCCTAAAGACATAATAAATAAAGCTTATGCAGAAACTAATTAAGATTCTTTTTGTGCTGGTTTTATTTATTCTCTATTTTTTATTTATGAAATTATTATGATAAACTGAACTATAACTTTAGTTGCGTGTTCTTTAAACAAACAATTTAAATAACCCTTCTTCCTGCTTAAAAACATGCCCAATAAAATAGAATTGATGGCTCCGGCAGGAAGTCTAGCGAATCTAAAAGCAGCGGTAGCTAATGGTGCAGATTCAGTGTATTTTGGCATGCCCAAATTTGGCGCAAGAGCCTATGCCAGCAATTTTAATGAGCAGTATCTTTCTGAACTAATTAAAATCTGTAAGTCTAATAATGTAAAAACTTATTTAACTATGAATACGCTGATAAAAAACAGCGAAATAAAATCTTTTTTCCAGCAGTTAGAATTTGCTTATCTTCAAGGAATCGATGCAGTGATTATTCAAGATCCCTCGTTTATGGATATCATAAAAAAATCCTTTCCAGGATTGAAAGTACATATCTCCACTCAAGCGGGCGTCCTTAATTCTCTCCACGCTAATTTTCTAGCTGGGGCAGACCGCCTTAATTTAGCCAGAGAATTAACTAAAGAGGAAATAAAGACGATTAGAAAAAACTGTCCGGTGGAATTAGAAATGTTTGTTCACGGCGCGTTATGTGTTTCTCTTTCTGGTTCTTGTTTATTTTCTAGTTTTATCGGCGGGCGTTCTGGTAATCGAGGCAGGTGCGCCCAACCCTGCCGTAGAAAATATGCTTCTAGCAGTGCTTCGGATAATTCTGCTGCTTTTGATTATTTTCTTTCTACCAAAGATCTCTGTTTGGTTCACAAAATTCCGGAAATAATCAAATTAGGTATAAACACGCTAAAGATTGAAGGCCGGATGAGGTCGCCTTATTATGTTGCTGCAACCACTTCTATTTATCGAAAAGCTATTGACAGTTATTATGCCGATAATTTTAAAGTTACTGCGGAAATGACTAACAAGTTAGCTAGCGCTTTTAACCGCGAATTTACGGAAGGATGGTATGCTGGTGCACCCGTATTTAACCGGAAAAATTCAGCAGGAACGGAAACTTCAACTGGGGAATTTTATAAAGTAAAAACAGACAAAATAAACCTTCCTAAACGAACAGCAAAATTAGTTTTGCCGCAGATTAAAATTCAAAACAGTGCCGGAAAACGGCTGTTGGTAAGAGCTTATTCTGTAGAAGATGCGCTTAAGGCGGCTAAAGCTGGAGCAGACTTAATTTATTTTGATCTATTTGATGCTGATTTTGTTTCATTGAAAGAACAATTACAAAAGCAGTACGGGAAACAAATTCCTTTGTATGGTATTACTCCCAGAATTTTTTTAGATGCAGACCAAGAAAAACTTCTTACTTCGATTAAAGAAAAAAAACCCGACGGATTGTTGGTAGGAAATTTAGGCATACTTCACTTATTGTATTTAATTACAAGCCCCCTTAGTTTACCCGTACACTTTGATTATAACCTCAATTGTTTTAATGATATCAATTTACAGTACTTAAGTACAAAAGGGTTTCCGATCATTTCTCCCGAATTAAGTTATAAAGAATTAGCTGAATTCAAGAACAAGAATTTTGCCGTGTTAGTCCACGGAAAAATCCGCTTGATGACTTTACGCCATCAACTTGAAAAAAAGATCATTAAAGATGAAAAAGGTTTTGCATTTAAGATAAATAAAATTTTTAACGGCACGGAGATTCTTAACGATAAAGAATTAGGTATGTTTTCCAAGTCGCGGGAATTGCTTAAACAAGGCCTTAATAACTTTTATATTGATACCGATAAAAATGTAGGGCAAATCGTGCGAATGTATCGCGATCTTCTCGACAATAAACCCATTGAAGATAAAAAGATTAAAAGTAAATATGTCTTGGGTTGGTTCTTTAAAGGCGTTGAATAAAAGAGTCTTTAGAAACATTTATTTATCCTAAAATATTCTTAAACTAAAAAAGAAGTGAACAATGAAGCTTAAAATCTATTTATTTCGCCACGGACAAAGCTATTATAACCGCGACCATCGGTTTACCGGATGGAAGGATTCTAAATTAACTCCGTTGGGAAAACAGCAGGCAAAGATAATTGCAAATAAACTAAAAAATAAAAAAATAGATCTTGCTTATCAAACCAGATTAAGCAGAAGCAAAGACACCTTAAAATCAGTTTTAAAATATCATCCCGAATGTAAAAAAATAATTAAAGACGACCGGATGATTGAACGTTCTTACGGGAAATTACAGGGTTTGCGTCATTCTACCATTGTAAACAAAGAGGGGCTTAAAGATTACAATACTTTACTGCATTGGCATAAGATAGATCATTTACATGGAAAAGAAAAAAAGGATTTTATTAAAAAAATAGGTGAAAGTAAACTGCAAGTAATCAGAAGAAGCTATACTGTTCGACCGCCGCAAGGAGAAAGTGTAAAGATGGTTGAAGCGAGAGTAAAACGGTTTATCCAAGATTTAATTAAGAAAATGAAAAACGAAAAAGTTAATGTAGCTATTTCTGCTCACGGGAATTCCATGCGCCCATTCAGGAAATATTTTGAAAAACTCACTATCACTCAAATGATGGAATTAGAGAACCCTTGGGACGATTATTTTGAATACGCTGTAGACGTGAAATAAACTATTTCTTTTCTGGTGCTTTTTTAGCCAAAGCGTATGCTTCTACTTCTAAAGGAAGCCACCATCTTCTTCTGCAAGAATGGTCGTAATTTGGCAGCATAGCACAAATTATCTGTGGAGTTTGCAGTATTCCTGTAACTAGATCTTCACCGATTCTAAGATGTAACTTGTTCTTTAAAAAATCCGTTTCAGTAAATTGTTCAACTGGGCGTAACCGGACATATTGGGTCAAATGAATAAATTCATGGGATAGGAATTCATCAGCCCGGTTACTTTTACTTCTGTTGTAAGTCAGGATATTTCCAAAAGCATATCCGTAATCAACTTTATTTCTTCCTGCGGTAGAGAATACTGGGGTTTGATATAAAAAAGTTTTTTCAAAATCCAATTGGTTTCCTAAGGCCATATTGGCTATAAGCCCCCCAACGGGCAAGATATTCCAAGAGTAATCAACTTTTCCAGTTTTAGTATTTATTTGAAAATAAGCCGGACCAAAGCCAACATTCACTTCTTCAAGCGGACCAATTCCCTTGAGAGTATTCTGAATCATGGAGGTGCCTATCTCTGTTGCTCTATACGCTGCTGCGGGTATTCCCGGAGCTTCATTTAATTGTGCTCCTAATTCCATCCCTGTGTATTGAATAGTTGCACCGGCAAAACATTGACCAATATCCTTGAAGATATTTCTCCCTTCAAATCCCGCTTTTATTCCGCAAACAACTGAATTTATGGCTAAATTAACCCCCAATACAGAAAGATGAGCTTCACTTTTAACATTGTTAATGTAACCGACCGGCATATTGTAAGTATGTTGCTGCTGAGCTTCCGCTGAAGCCGGAGCTGCAGTTATTAAAGCAGAAGCTACTCCTGCCAGAACAGTTTTAGTAGTTGTTTTTAAAGCCACAATGCTCCCTAATCGCGTTTTTTTATAAAGGTTTTTACAATTTCTTTTAAAAGCTTTTTACAAATTCTTTTCAACCTTTAAAGCCCTAAAAACCGATTTTTCGTAAATTTTAATAATTAATTTAGCTGGATTAAATTTAATCTTTTTATTCTTTTTACTGCTCTTCGATGCCTAGTAATACTTCAGTATTCTGAAGTGATTTAATCTATATTCTCGAGTACAGAAA
>JBBSWB010000085.1:0-14628 GCA_038046465.1 Nanobdellota archaeon | reverse complement strand
ATTCATCCCCAACGCTAAAGCGGGGGGATTTCTTGCTCAGAAGCTATATTAAAAAACAAACGAATTTACTTTTCTACTTTTACAATCGGTTCAACACTTTGGATATAATTATTAGTTGAGCCTCTCCAAGGCCATCCGCCAATAACTGAAATATAATTAACTTTAACTTTTTGTCCAGATTCTAGTGCATCATTTAATTTTTTTGATAATTCAAAAACATTTTCACCATGTCTAGTTTGATTATCAATACTAAACTCCCAAACATTTGCACCCATACTTTCGCCACCAGAAACAATACCCTCTAAAGCCATCTGCCCTTCATGAGTTTTCCAGATAAGGCCTTTTCTAGCGACCCTATTAACCATTCCTGCTCTAGAACCAGAAGAATAATCATAACTGTTTAACATACTACAGCATCCACCAACAACTGTTCCAATTACTACCCCGATAACAGGTATAACCACTCCAAATTTTAATTCCCCATATTCGTTAGTAAATATTCCCATTTTTAGGGAGGGTAAACATTTCTTTATAAAGCTTGTGAATTAAGGTATAACTTTAAAATTAATATTTAGAAATATCTAACCTTTGATTAAAAAGAAAACTAAATAATATCTATAATTATCCTCCGGCACTGGTGGTGACAAAACCGGCACAATTCGAAAAGTGAGTGATTTTGCTCGTTTTTGTAATTAGCTTTGGCGAGTAGTTAAGAAATATTCTTGTTTTAAGCTCCTCTCTACTGCATTTCTTGTAAGTCCAAAAATAGAACTAAGAAAAAAGTGAGTGATTTGAGAAATGTATCACTCATAAAACGGATAGTGCCACAAAACCGGCACAATTCGAAAAGTGAGTGATTTTGCTCGTTTTTGTAATTAGCTTTGGCGAGTAGTTAAGAAATATTCTTGTTTTAAGCTCCTCTCTACTGCATTTCTTGTAAGTCCAAAAATAGAACTAAGAAAAAAGTGAGTGATTTGAGAAATGTATCACTCATAAAACGGATAGTGCCACAAAACCAAAAAATTTATAAATGAGATATATTTCTTGATAAAAATTTTAACCCTGACTGATACAGACATAAAAAATGACTAAAACTAAAATAATTGATGACTTAGTTGCTATTGCAGCAGAGTACGCTGTGCAAGGTTATGTTTCTAATACTACGTATTACCTTGGTTTAGCCAAAAAGTATGCTGGCAGAAAAAAAGATATTTCTAATTTAGTAGCTGATGTAGAACAAACATGCTATGAAACAGCATGCCGATTAAACCTTTCCAGAGCCAGACAATTTGCCCGAAGAGGAAACGCTCCGGTAAGAGATTACTGCCTTTCTTTAGCAGAACAATATGCTAGTAAAATTGGAGCAGATATTTCTCCACGAATTGCTGAAGTTAAAGCAAAAGATTATCGCCAAAGATAAGAATATTAATTCTATTAAACTTTATAATATTTAAAAAGTATTTTTTACTTTAAAACTGAAGCAGTAGATTGAAGATATTCTCTTACTTTTTTAAGATTTAGTAAATCGTCTCCGTAAGCAGAAGTTATTTTATCTCGTAAGCCCCCTTCTGCATCAATACAAAAATTACTTTCTCCAATTTGTTGAAGAATTTCTTTTAATCTTGAAGCTACATTTTCTCCGGTAAATCCTCCCGCAAATCCAACCGTTAAAGCAGGACATTGTTCTCTTAATTCGGAATAAATTGCCACTGAAGATTCTAAATCAAAAGGCATACCCCTTCCACCAGACGGATCGATAAGAACATAACTAATTGAGTCTCCGTAAGTTTTAACTCCAGTTGCGATCTGATTTGGTGTTTTTCCATCCATGGCCGTATGCGATGCTTGAAAAACAATTTGCATTTCTGGATGTTGTTCTTTTATCTTTGCTACTTGACTAAGGTCCGGCCAAACAATATTTAGCTGAATTGCTTTACATAATCCAGTTTCATAAATTCCATCAAAAATTTGCGCAACTTGGTTAGATAACGAATCCCTTTCTTTGGAATTATAATGAATCATGGTTAAAACTTTTCCCTCGGTTGCTTGTAACAATTCAGAAAGCGTGCTTACCGGAGGATATCTTCTGTTTGAGGTTGGTTGTCCATTAAGGGTTTTATAGCTCACTAAAAAACCAAGCATCGGAATGTGGGGAGCATCTATGGAATAACCTGCTTCAGAAAATTCTCTGCAAATTTCTCTTGTTTCCTGAACATTAACCGGACCAGTTATTCCAATGTAAGGTTTCATTGCCATGCTAAAATAACCTAAAAAAATTTAAATTCCGTACATCTTCTGCAATCCAGTTACGTCTGGCTGTTCTAAGGTTCTCTTTTGAGTTTCGCCATTAGAAGAATAGCCATACATGGTTACTGCAGAACAAGAGGAACTGTAAATGTCGCTTAGCCCAACACTGTGTCCAAGTTCGTGCGCAGCAATATTCTGTAGATCCATAACTGCAGGATTTAAAGTGCTGTCGCCCCAGGCAAATTTGGTGTTGAACAGCATGTCAAATTCAACAATTTTCTTGCCAACTCGGGTGTACCAAACCGAAGTTACGCCAATTACATTGCTTTCTGGATAATCGCCAAAAGCAATCGCGTTCACGTAATTTTGCACGCCATATTGAGCAGCATAATCTACTGCATAAACATTGTTAAACAAGTCTTTGGAGATGACTCCATCCCAGGTTTCTGCAGCGGTTGATATAGAAGAGGTTACAAATTCCTCAGTTAAACCTTGCGAATTGGTAGGATTAATTACATAATTTACTGGTAAAACAGTCCATTTAACGCCCATTAATTTGTAGCAAGAATCAGTTCCCGGCACTTTAGCGGGACTGCTAGGTTTAGCGTAGTGAATAAAATCTACCCTTTCCAAATCCCAGTTATCACCGATGACTGGAGAGTGTTCCGGAGCTTGCGCGTTTTCTTTAGCCCTATCATTAGCAGGAATCAGCATAGAAGCAGAGGCTGCTACTGAAAATACAACTAAAACTATTGTTAAAATAACCAAACTTAAATTTAATTTCATTTTTTACCTCCTCAAGTTAAAACAATACTGCTAAATTATCAATATCCTATTTAAATGTTTTTATTTACTGCCCCATCTGTCGATTGTATTCTTCGTAATCTCTCGACAGGTCTTTTAAACCATGCTGATCCAGTATCGGCCGGAATACCCTTTCTAGACCCCTATTATAGTGCCAATACTTCGGGAATCGTTCTTCATGTTTTTTAGTTTCGGTCAGCAATGAATCTAAAGCAAGATGAGCTAGCCCCTTTTTTCGGTATTCTGGTTTCACAAATACACCTATTTTACCCTCTTGCCAAAGTTCATGGGTGCTTGCTGCCGCCCAGGCGACGGTTTCTTCGCCTAAGTTTACCATTGCTGTATACATCCCTTTAGGATTAGAATGCCGTAACCATTGCTGAAACACGCTTCTAGTATGGCCTTCTTGGATACAGGTTAATCCAAATAAAACCTTTTTTTCTTCTGGTGTAAGTTCTGCTAATGGCTTAAATGTAATAGAATAATTCATTTCACTTCGACTCTCCTTATTTATACATCTCTTTAATCTCTTTGCTAGTGGTAGCCTGTTCGGCGGTTTTCTCCCGGAAACGGACAAAGCGCGGGAATCTTAATGCTAATCCTAACGAATGGAAGGGGCTTTTAGTAATTTCTGCAGCCAATACTTCAACTACTACCGCCGGTTCAAACCAGACTTCTGGTTCCATTTCTTTGTTGATTACCACCCTGCTCGGCTTTTTGTCAACTTTATGCTTGCTTAGCATTTTAGGCAATTCATTTAACACTTCATCAGTTAATCCCGTACCTAATTTACAAACGGTTTCAAAAGTGTCTTCTTTTTTATTATAGCTGGCACATAACAAAGCTCCGTAAGTTCCGCTCCGTTTACCTCGGCCATAAAATGCCCCCACAATGACTAAATCAAAAGTATCGATCATCTCTTTTTCATATTCTTTTTTCCATTTAATCCAGTTCCAGCCGCGGGTACCAGCCAAATAAGGGGAATTGGGGTCTTTTACAATAACTCCTTCATGTCCAATCTCTAACATTTCCTTAAAAAATTTATTTAATTCTTGTAAATCATCAGTGTCAATGCGGTCAGCCAGAGTTATCTGTTTATTCTTAGTAAGGATTTTTTTTAATTTGTCCGTCCTTTCCTGATAAGGCTTATCCAGCAAAGATTGCCCGTTTAAATAAAGAAGATCAAATATTTTTAATTCTACGGGAACTTTTTTAACATATTCAGCAATATTTTCTTTCCTTCTCCGCTGCATCAATATTTGGAACGCTGCGTATTTGCCTTTTTCACCAACAGCCACAATCTCCCCTTCAATAATAAATTCTGCTGCGGCAAGATTTTTACCTAAATATTCCACGATATCCGGAAATTGGCTGGTGGTGTCATCTAATCTTCTGGAAAATAAAGTAATTTTTCCTTTGGTTTTATGCGCCTGAACCCGTTCGCCATCATATTTTCCTTCTACCGCAAAAGTGCCGGGGATTTTTTCCTCGATTTCTTCTAAAGCTTTAACCCGTTGCGCTAACATCATCTTGATCGGCCGCCCAACTTTAGCTTCAATTTTTTCTATTCCGGGTAACCCTTTCTTAGCGATAGTTTCAGCAATAATCCCTACATCCGGACAGATATTATATGCTCGTTCCAGTAATTCTTTATTCTTTTTTTCTCCGGTATAAGCTATAGCTAAAGAATCTAAGACCGTCATATCTCCTACACCCATGCGTAAAGTTCCTAAAGCGATCCGGGTCAGATATTTTGCTCCTTTGTCCGTAGCTTTCTGCAACAGCGTGGCTAAAGTATTAGTTTTGGCTTCCTGTGATCCTGTACCAGTTAAAGTAGTGATCTTATGTAATTTTTGAAATAGTTCTTGCACGGTTAATTTGCCTAACGGCACTAAAGTTTGCGGTTTCTTTTGTAACATCTTTTCTGCAGTTAGGCCTACGTCACCAGTTTCCTGCATGAGTTTTTTAACTTTAGATAATTCTATTCCGGAAGCAGTAGAAATAGCTTTAAGAACGGACATTTCAGCCATACCCAACACCACATCTTCATATTCGGAAGCAATTCTGCCTAGAGTTAAATAAGCGACCATAGCCATATCGTCAGGAGGTACTTTTTTGAAGAATAAAGATAAAATCTCCCGCATTTTATTTCCAGAAGCAGTTGCTTCTAATTCTTCAAATAAGTCAGCTAATTTTTGAAAATCCATGCTTTAAAGAAAATAATTTAGTTTATATAAAGGTTGTTCTTTATTGGCACTATCCGTTTTATGAGTGATACATTTCTCAAATCACTCACTTTTTTCTTAGTTCTATTTTTGGACTTACAAGAAATGCAGTAGAGAGGAGCTTAAAACAAGAATATTTCTTAACTACTCGCCAAAGCTAATTACAAAAACGAGCAAAATCACTCACTTTTCGAATTGTGCCTCTTTATTGATTTCTCCAACTAGCTTAAAATCAATAGAAATAACTTTTCTGCTGCTGTTTAAGGCTGTTAAAAGTGCCATGCCCTTAACTTAGGCGTCTACTTTTTATTTTGTAGACACCCGAGCGATATTGATTTACTAAAAATTTCAATGTCGATTTAACATCGTTTTTGTGATTGTACACCTGCAGGCATTTGTAATATCTGGCTCGGTCTTTAAATCTAATATTAAGAGGGCGATATTTATGTCGCAGTAAAACGTAATTCAATAGCAATCTCCCCACTCTTCCATTGCCATCTTGAAAGGGATGAATCTTTTCAAATTCGTTGTGTATTACTGCCGCAAGTAAAAGTGGCGGATATTTGTGATTATGCTTCTCGTACCATCTACAAAGAGCGTTCAATAGGATCTCCACCTCTTTTGCGGGAGCCCCTTGATGGACTATATTTCCTTGACCATCTCTGATTATAACCTCAACTTCTCTTAATTTTCCAGCAAAGTTTTTGGTTCCTTCAAAGCAAATGAAATGAAATTTCTTGATAAAGACGATAGACATTTTTTCGTTACTCATTTTTATATATTCAACCGCCTTAGCAACATTTAACGTTTCTAATTCGTCCTGGTTTTTAGGTTTCTCTTTTTGATTCAATAACTCTTTTACTTCAGGAAGGGCAACGGTGGAACCTTCTATGGCGTTTGTATTATACGTAAAATCTTCCGTAAATTTTTTCCAGTCTGGTGTTTGTAAATGGCTGATCTCAAAGTCTTTTTCATAGTTCTTAAATATTTCAATCTCTTCTTTAGTTAATTCAAATTCCAAAATATTTTGTTCTTTAATTTCCTCTAAAAGGCGCTGCTCTGCTCTCTTCCTAAATTCCAATAATTTTTTTTCACTAAGATTTGATCCTAAATATTGAGAAATTCTTCTAATTTTGTTTTTATCCCTATAAGAATGAACGAGATAAAACTTCTTACTTTTTCCTTTTTCTCTAATTTCTATAAACATAGTTTATTAAAGGGTGTCTACATTTATAAATCTGCCGTTTTTGTAGACTCCCCTCGCTTAATAAAGCAGTTTATTAAAATAAATTATCCGACCCTAACACTTGAAAGATACCCTTTCTAACAGATATATTTTTAAACATAGCTATTTCTGGAGATAAATATGGCAGGAATCGGCAAAGAACTTCTCCGCAGAATCTCTTTAGTGGATTTAGTAGAAGAACATAGCTTAAGCAGTAAAGCCGTTAAAGAACTAAATATTACTAAAACTGCAAAACGCCTTACTCATCTTACGCTTCTGGCTAGAACTGGTTCTCGGGCTATTTTGAGATGTATTGGAGATAGCTGGGCTGCTGCTGGAGTTTATGATGCCGCCCAAGATCCTGAAAACCTGCCTAAATATATGGGCATTGGCGCTTTAGCTTTTGCGGTAATTTATTTGATGGATTATGCTGTTTATGACCGTTATCGAATTCTTTGAAAATATTACAACTAACTCCGTAGAAAAAGTCTAGGCCTTTCACTCGTTCAGTTCTAAAAAGTATAACTGTTAAGAAAAAGAACTTGTTTAAAGAAAGAACTGAACTACCAATTCGTCTTACGAATCGAAGTTACTCGTTCAAATCTTGGCCCAGACGACTTTTTCTATTAAGCTTAACCATTAAATATATAAAAGTAAGAATTATTCTAAGTATAATAAGGGAGATAAGTTTTTAATAACTTTTAAGCCCTTATTATATTTGAAGGATATAACTATTTTTATTAATTATTTATATCCTTCATTATAATTGGTGCATAGATGGTTGAATTAATTATATTTAAAAATTTATTTATAGCCCTATTATTGGGCGCATTAATCGGTTTAGAACGAGAGTATGCCCGTTACCATAAACGGGGGCATGATTATGCTGGTATCCGAACTTTTCCTCTGATTTCTCTTTTTGGTGCTCTGTCTGCTCTTCTAGGCGAGGTTATCAACCCGTGGATTTTAATTGTGGGAATAACTTTAATGGGATTACTTATCTTAATCTCTTATTTTACGGTTACTTTTAGATCTAGACAATACGCCGGAGCAACTTCTGAAGTAGCTGGTTTCTTAACTTTCTTCATTGGAGTTATTTGTTATTATGGAGACATAGGATTAGCTGCAGCTTTAGCAGTAGTAATTACAGTTATTCTTTATGCCCGGTCGGTATTACATCATTTTGCGGAACGAATTAAAAAATATGAACTATCTGGCACTTTGAAGTTTGCATTGATTGCTTTTGTCATTCTGCCTTTATTATACGAATATAACCACTATTATGGGCCTTACGACTTATTTAACCCTTTCCTCTTTTGGCTGATGGTGGTTTTTGTATCAGGAATGAGTTTTGTTGGTTATATTTTAATCAAATGGTTAGGAGAAAAAGGTCTGGGGTTAACTGGACTTATTGGAGGATTAGCCAGCAGCATGGCCGTAACTTCCAGTTTTGCAGCAAAAAGTAAAAAACAAAAAAATATTTCTCAAACACTGGCTTTAGGAGTAATTTTAGCTAATGGGGCTATGTTTGTAAGAATATTAATTATCGTTTTTGCACTTAATCGAACCATCTTTATTAAAATATTGTTACCCCTACTTTTAATGATTTTAGCTACTTTAATGTGTTCTTATTTCCTGTGGAGAAAATCTAAAAGGGCGGTGGGAAACATAAAATTGACTTCTCCTTTTACGTTATGGCCGGCTTTAAAATTTAGCCTTTTTTTTGTTGCCATCTTAGCTTTAGTTAAAATTGCCCACATTTATCTTTCTTCAAATGGGGTTTATTTGGTTAGTTTTATTTCAGGATTAGCAAATATTGATGCGATTACTATTTCTCTATCCCAGTTAGCCAATAAGGGTCTTGGAGAAAATCTCATCTGTAATGGGATTATCCTGGCTGCCATAACTAATATGCTAACCAAAGGAGGAATCGCTTATGTCTTTGGTGAGCGAAAATTTAGCAGGATCGTTGTAGGAGTTTTTGCTTTCTTGATGGCAATAGGAGTAGCAATGATTTTGTTGTAAAGAAAAAAAGTACGTATTTAGTTAGGTAAGTGAGCAGTGCCAATGGAGGCGCACGGCATCCAAAAATTGAGTATAAACTCAGATGCCGTAATCGCGCCGTGCCCTGCTCACCAAGAACGCAACTAAATACGTACGAAAAAAACTAGATAAAAAATTAATAAATACAAATTTAAAAATATTCTATCTTAGGTTCATCTTTTTTCTGTTCTTTTTCACTGATGGCATTAAAGAAAGCAGTAAGCTCCGGCGGAGCATTAGGATCCTTAGCCGGTGCAGAACTGTCTCCAAACATGCTCATCAAAGCAGAAGTATCAGCAGCCTGGGTAGGATTACTAGAATTGCCAAAACCTGAACCAAAAGAATTATTGCTTAAACTACTATTTTTTTCTAAAATATTAGTCAGAATAAACAAGACTTTTTTAATATCTTCGTGCGTATCTACCTGAGTATCAATAGTTAATTTCATAATCTATCACCTTTAATCCTAGAAAGAGAAAGGAATTTAATAATTTTGTGCTTTTACGGGTTCACCATACAATAAATGACTGGTGCCGGAATAGATCAAATGAATTCGAACTCCAGAAGTTTGATAATTGCTGGTTCCTGCTATTACCATAATAGGAAGTAATAATTTTTGGTTGGCAATTAAGTCTTCTTCAGAAGGACCTAAACCGGATGGATGTACATGAAAGATGCTGATTAAATTCTTGCCGGGGGCTTCTAACTCAGAAAGTAAAACTGGGTATCTCGAATTCAAAAAAAATTGTTTATAACAATCGCTAATTTCTTTTCTGTTTTCAGGAGTAATCTTTTTTACTCTTTCCGGTTCTTGGATAATAGATTTTAAAGCATTATAAAATTCGTTCAAAATATAAAAACGAAGCTCTCCCCCGTTTTTCGCTTTCTTTTTACTAAAATTATCTACGACCGGTTCTGCAATAGAGGCCAATTCGTTATAGTCTGCGATTTCGCCAGCTTCAAACAAAGCTAATTTTTCTTCAAGAGAAATAAGCTTCTTCGGCCTAACCAATAAGAATTCTAATCCTGTTGGTTGATGAAAGATAGAACCGCCCACTTCACCACAGTAAGTTTTCTCAAACTGAGTTTTAAGGATACCAAAAACTTGCTTTAAAGTTTCTTCAGAAGGATTATTAAGATGAGGCATAATATACCGTTCGGCAAAAATAATCTCAATGTGGCGTAAGATATCAGAACGAGTTGGTTGTGCTGCTGAGTTTGATTCAGACATCATTAAAGTGAGAAGCCGATTCTTTTTAATCTTTACGTTTATTTTAAGCGTTTTTTAGTTTCATAGTCAACGCTTCTCTTTTTCCATTCTCCATAGCCCCACATCAATACTTTTTACTGGCTTTTCATGGAATTTGAAGACTGCTTTAATCGGAAATTCGTACCGCCATAAATCAGTAATCTTAAATCCAAAATCGACACAAATGGCTTCCACAAAACCTTTAGTAGTCCATTTATGCATACTGTACACTATTGGTGCAACTGCAAAGGCCTTTTCTAAAAATTTCTTATCTGCATGTGCTTCTTTAGTGCCAAAAGGGGGGTTCTGGATTACTACGTCAACCGATTCATTGAATAAACTGACATCTTCAATGATGAACTCAGCCTTACCAAGTTCGTATTCCTGATTAATTTGTTCATAATTTTTCATACAGATCTGTATGGTTTTTTGGTCGCTGTCCAAGAAATAAACTTGCTTAGCTCCCATTAATAATAAACCCAAACCTAAAATTCCCGGGCCGCAGGCAGCATCCAGAATAATCTTGCCGGCAACTTCTCCTTTGAGAGCCATATTCCAAATCCATTCTGCCGCAATATTGCTGGGAGTTTGATATTGCTCCAGCTGAAAGGAAGGCTGTTCGAACCCTTTTAATTTGCTTAAAACAATTTCTAAATCTCGTTTGGAACGGATGGACATGGGATAATTATCTTAGTTTCATTTAAATAAGTTTTTGTGCGTTTTTATGTTTTTTAAACCGGGTGCCTTCTTTAGTTTTCTCATTCTTTTTTCTCGTCGATAAAAAACATCAAAGTTAAGAAAAAACAAATTTATCGTCGACAAAAAAATAGGCCGGCAAAAAAAACACTTATTTAAATAGTTTTCCAAAACCACCCAAACCATTCGCGAGTGGTTGCACCGCTAAAAATAGAAAGGTATTTAAATCAGTAAAATCATATTAACCAAGCCAAAGGGGGAGCGGTAGATTACAGAAAAAAAGAAGCGGAAAGCTGCTTCAAGATTGATTTGTCGACGGTAAGAAAACAATGAAAAAAGAAAAAGATCTTGACATCATTAAAAAGATTTTAGAGGATCATCTTTGTTCTATTAATGAAAATACAACTGAAATTCAGGCGTTGTTTGATTACCTGCAAGAATTAGAAATCAAATGGGATAAAATTTCTCAACGGTTAGATAACCTTCAATTAAATCAAGGGCAAGCAATTCCCAAACCAATTATTTCTCCTTTAAACCAAATGGAAAGAAAAGTTTTTTTAACGCTTTATACTGAAGAGATGCCCTTATCCTATAAAGAGATTGCGCTTAAAGCAGATCTTCCGTTAGCATTAATTCCGGAATGCCTTTCTGCTTTAACTAGTAAAGGGGTTCCTTTCCACCGCTCTTTATTTAACGGGCAATTATTTTTAAAGTTAGAGCCCAGCTTTAAAGATTTACAGGCCAAAGAAAATTTAGTTAATTTAAGCTTGCAAAGTTTTATTGAATAAGTAGAAATAAAAAAATAATTGATTCTAAAAATTATATGATCAATTTATCTTTCCTTTTTAATTCCCGGATATGTGATCTTAAGCTATTATAGAAAAAATTCATCACATCAAACATTTCTTGGGTTTTTAATCCTTCGGCTGTTTTTAGATCTATATCGGCAGCAAAAAATTGTTTGCGCGTGCCATCCCCTTCTTTAATTACGATTACTTCCAGTTCATCAGATTCAAAATTAGGCTTTTGCCTAGCTTCCCAATCAATGCTGGTTTCATTTTGAGTATCATATAAAATATAGATCTGTTTTTTTTCTTTGAAATCAAGCACCATAATATTCTGTTTAGAGTTTTCATAATCAGGAAATTCGGCTGGTTCTTTTTCATCATAAACAACGGTAACGCCGCCGATGGTTCCTTCGTAAACAACCGGAACATCAAGAATCTCACAGCCTTTTTGACAGCCATAAGTTGCAGCTACAGATAAACCTAATATAGCGCTGCCCGTATAAAGCAGATCCAACTTTCTAAGCTTTTTCTGCTGTTCTGCACTTAAGTGATCTAAGTTAGGTCTATTTTCTCCCATTTTTTAAATTTAATTTTTTAATTTTTTATTTGTTAATATAATTTACTCTTCTTTTTTTAATTCATATCTTTGCCAAGGTTCTTTTACAAAGTACTTATGGTATGAAAGAAAGGTTCCATCTGCTGTTTTACAGCTTAAATCAAACCCATTACCTCGATATCCTCGGCTTAAACTGATTACTTCTGTACAATCTTTAGGAATAGTTAAATATTTTGAAAGTTCAGCATCAGTGGTGTTTTCACAGCTGCTTAAAACTAAAGCAGATAATCCAGCAATAATTGTTTTATTCATTTTTAGCCTCCAATTGATGTGTATTTATGATTAATATCTTTTTTTAGTATGGAAATACGTGGCTTTAAAAGGGTTGTGAAACAGATTAAAACCAAAAGAAAACTCTTGCGTTCTTAAAGTTTTAATGATTGCTTAAAAGCTTTAAGGATAAAGGTTGTTAGACAAACTTAATAATTTTGGAAAACAAAAAAAGAAGATACAAGTTTTGATTATAACTTTTATCGCAGAAGAGTTTAAGCAAAGCGCAAATGATTTATGGTTAAATTGGAAAATGTCAAAATACAAAAATTTAAACAGACTAAAAAAAGTAAGTAATAGGTCAGCTTGCACGGCGCGATTATTTTTGGCTCAAAAGTTAAACTTGAACAATCTAATCTAAGCACAACCTGCCAAAAATGCGCCTCCCTTGGCAAAGCAGACCTATTACTTACAACCCATAACAAGATTTAAATAAACTAAATATTTAGTCTAAACAGAGGTGAAAAAATGTTATCAACGATTCCAGTAAAGCTTAAAAAAGTAAAAAAAGAGAATATAGATAAAGAAATTCTTCGAGTTGGTATGCTTGCAGAGTTGGATGCAGTCAACCTTTATGAACAAATGGCTGCTATGGCTACTAACAAAAGCATACAAAAAGTCTTGTTAGAAATTGCCAAAGAAGAAAAAACCCACGTGGGCGAATTTCAGGCGTTGTTGTTAAAAGTAGATAAAGAGCAAAAACAAGAACTGGAGAAAGGAAAAAAAGAAGTCGAAGAGTTGACTGGGAAATGATTTGTCAACTCGTGATCCCTTAACTTAAACCTCCTGCTTCACCCCCTACCTTTTTTAACAAAATTACCCCTCCGACACTAAAGGTCACACTTTATACAGAACGTTACGTTAAAAGTAACAAAAAAGAACCAAAACGTAATATTTAAATAATCTAGCACCTTTTCTAGTTAAAGTGGATGAAAAACCAATAAAAAAGGGGCACAGCCGAAGTCAGTTCCATCTGACTGAGGAACAGATCAAACTTCTAGTTAAGCATGCCGATAAATTAAGAGATAAAGTAGTTATCAAACTGCTAGCCTACTGTGGGCTGCGCCGTTTTGAACTAGCAAAAATAAAAATTGAAGATATCGATTTTATCACCAATAAAATAAAAATCTTAGGCAAAAAAAATATTTATCGGTTAGCGACCATGTTTTCTGATCAATTGGTTGAAGACTTAAAAATTTATGTTCAATATGTATTAAATAATGCTCAAAAAGGGTACTTATTTCCGGCTGTTTCGAGTTTAAATGCACAAGGGCATATTACTCCGACCCAAATCAACAGAATCGTCGCTAAAGCCGGCAGAAGAGCTCAGCTGCACAATCCTATTCCGGAGTTAAAGAATATCAACCCCCACATTTTACGCCACAGCTGCGCCCGTATTTTGAAAGATCGAGGGCTAAGTTTAGAAGTAGTCCAAAAAGTTTTAGGGCATCTTTCATATAAAACGACCATGGATTTATATGGGACTAAAAGTATTTCCGAAATGGATCAAGAATTAAAAGAAAAAGCCGGTAATTTATTCGGTTGAATGAAAATAGTTGGTTAAGAGAAAAAACCTTTGATGGTTGCTAAAATAGATTAAGTTTAAAAGATTTAATCGATAATTGCAACCTTTCAAAACAAAAGCTTATAGAAAAAGTTGAAAGATGTTTAAGTAAGTGCTAAAAGATTTAAGTATCACGCAAAAGATTTAGAACAAACTAACCTACAAAAGATTTAAGCGATGCTAAAATGTTTTATTACGAAAGACCACCTTTAGTTTTTGTTCATGGGTTGGGTGAAGACCAATCCATTTTTAATAGACAAATTGCTTTTCTTAAAGAAAAAGGTTTGGTAACTTATGCCTATGATCTGGCTGGACACGGAAATACACCCTTACCGCCGGGAAAACCGACCATCGCTAAGCATGCTGCTGATTTAGAAAAAATTTTGGACGCTAACGGAATTGAAATTGCTAATTTAGTTGGTTTCAGTTTAGGCGGAACAGTTTCATTGGAATTTGCTTACCAAAAACCAGAGCGCGTAGGAAAAATGTGCCTGATCAATCCAGGTTTATGTATAGATAAATTTATGACTTGGAAAATAAGTTTGCTTAAACCTTTTTTAAATGTTCTTAAATACGTCGGCAAATTGGATAAAAAACAGAGATTAAATGATATTGATTTATCTAAAGCGCCTTTTTCAACAGTGTATTATTCTTTTCCTTACGGCTTAAAAAAAATTAATTTACAGAGTTTAGATTTAAACCTGCGCGCTTTATTGGAATACGGCGTACCGGAATATTTGAGTGAAATTAAAACGGAAACGCTGATTATCCGCGGAAAAAGCGACGAATTATTAAAAAGAAAATCAGTGTTGCACTTACAGGAACAATTAGCTAATGCTGATTTAGTAGAAATACCGGGAAATCACGTTGTGATGTTGAGCAACACTGATGAAGTGAATAA
>JBBSWB010000084.1:20421-22519 GCA_038046465.1 Nanobdellota archaeon | reverse complement strand
AAGAAAAAAGTGAGTGATTTGAGAAATGTATCACTCATAAAACGGATAGTGCCTGAAAAAGAAACCTTAAAAATCAAAGATTTTTGTGTGATTTCTAGGCAGATTTAGTGGTTTTAGGGCACAATTCGAAAAGTGAGTGATTTTGCTCGTTTTTGTAATTAGCTTTGGCGAGTAGTTAAGAAATATTCTTGTTTTAAGCTCCTCTCTACTGCATTTCTTGTAAGTCCAAAAATAGAACTAAGAAAAAAGTGAGTGATTTGAGAAATGTATCACTCATAAAACGGATAGTGCCGGTTTTAGGAAAAGTAGATTAACTAGTTATTTTTGGGGCTCTGCTTTTAATTAAACGAGCGCGAACATATTGGTTAGCTTTAAAGAATAATCTCCCAGCTTTTGAGAGCATATGGTCGGCTTTCAAAACCTCTTTGTCTCTGCACCAGTTTAAATATTCTAATGACACTTGATTTAAGCTCGCGGAAAAATAGTCTGCTTCAGCGTCTTCAATTCTTCTTAGGGTTGGTGTTAGGGGACCAAGATAATCAAAATGTCCGGCAGCAACATGCCCAATTTCGTGGCCTAAAGTTAATCTGAGATAGGGCGCAAAATAAGCAAAATATTCAATAACCAATCCTTCTTCTCAAGTCAAGCCAATTATACTAGGCCAAACTAAAGGCGAGTAAAAGACCGCAACACCATATTCTTCTTTGGCAATACGTTCTAAATCTGGAACAGTAATAAGTTTATTAGCAGGTTTATATTTTTCTCTGAGCCGCTGTGCTTCAAGTTCCAGTTCCAACTTTTTTTTTTGAGATAACATTTTCACCAAATCTATTAAAAATATAAAATTAAAAAAATAATTATTTGTAAGGTAGTCTAATGGTGTCGCCAGGAAAAATTCTACCTAAATTTTTTCCAGAATTTAACCGGTAAGTTTGATTCACACAAGCACGATCCTGATTACATAGGTCATAGATGGTGTCGCCGGATTCGATAGTGACTGCGAATGAATTATTACCTTGAGACAAACTAGTTGCCGGTTTTTGAACTACTTGTTTGTTTCCATTATCGACTGCAATTGGTTGTTTTACAGTTTTAACTGGTTCAGCTGCTTTTTTAGGAGCTGGTTTGGAAGCATTAGTTTTTCCTACTGCAGGCATGCCGTGATATTCAACGGAAATTTCCGGAGAATTGTCTACTGGTAAATTAGTCTGTTCAGGAGCCGGTAGATTATAACCTATAACGGTCCCAAGAGTACTTGCTAAAAAATAAGTGGTTAAAGAAGCCATTTTTCCCCAAAAACTTTTTTTCTTAGCATGGGGTCTGGCCAGAACTGGTGCGGTAGCTTCGTCTTTTAGACCATATTTTCCTGCATACATTGAAAAAGCAGCATTTCGGGTTTGATTCTGACTAGCTTTTGAACTAAAGGTGCTAGCCACTTTTCTTTCTAAATTATCTTTTCGTTCTAAGTTTCCCTTTGGTTCTGTAGTTATTTTTCTTTTGACTACAGGAGCTTTAAGAGCTTTTGGAGCTGCATAAGCTTTAGAAACAACTACGGGTGTTTCAGCGTCCCAAGTTAAAGGACTATACTCGTTTAAAAGATTGGTTAAAGCAGTTTCAGCTGAATTTGCTTTTACGTCTTTCAATTCCCGAGCCATTTCAACACATTTTTCATATAAATTTTGGCGGTAAGTTGCTGTATTTACTTTCAAGCCTCTTTGATGGTAAAATTGGGTAATTTTATCTAAAGACATTACTTTAGCTTGTTTGTAAGCAGCTTGAAGTTTATTTCTAAGATCGTCAACTTCTGCTGAAAAAACTCTTCCTTTTTTCAGCCGAACATAGCTGATTTCGATAAGTGTTAAAGGATTGCTGTCAAAATAAGTTCCTAGCTGGTTTAAATGGGTTTCTGCTTTTTTAACTGCAACTTTACCTGCATTCTGCCGGTCAAAATAATCCCCCAAACTAGCTAAATGGGCTTCAACTTTTTTCTTATCATAAATTTCAATAGTCATTTTTTCCTCCTAAAACCCCTTTTAAAACCCTTTTGTGTGTATAAAAATGGTTCTTGTTACTATTAAAATGCCCCTTTATTTATAAA
>JBBSWB010000084.1:12680-20321 GCA_038046465.1 Nanobdellota archaeon | reverse complement strand
TCTTTGGTTCCGTGCTTAACCCGGATTCTTAGCTTCCTTATTTCTTTGATTACTGATTTATGGTCGGACAGAGCCGCTAATTCTTCAGCAGCATATAACAACCAGTCCGCTACTTCTAATTTTACCCTAATTTCTCCCGGCCGGATATCAAATTTGTCCATTAAATAATCTTCATCTTTTTCGTTGATCCAGGCTTCTAAAAATAAAGCAGTTTTGAAAGAATCAAGAAATTCTTCGTAATCCAAATCATATACATCTGGTTCTTCTTCTAGCAATAAATGACAGCGTTTGGTCAATTCTTCTTGTATAAACTCCTGCTCTCTGATTTTAACTCTCAATAAAGGGCGTAATTCTAAGGTGTGGCAAATCATCTGTAATAAAGAGAAAGGGCCATTTTTCTCATTATTTTGCTCAGTATTTTTGGTATTAAAACTGTGCAAGCAATTCAGCAGGTGTTTTGCGGTTAAAGGATCTAAATAAAGTTCTGAAATTCTTTTCCCCAGGGCAGTCGGGTTTAATTTTGGTCCAGTCCCTCTTTCCTTATTTTTTTCTATGCTGCTGGCAGTAACAAAATCAGTTTTTATTTCTCGTCCTTTTTCTGGGCCAGTTTCTTCATATCTTTCTCCGCCGCTAATTTTAACAAAGCCCCACTCTTGCAACAGAGATAACATTCGCTCGGTAATCGATTCTAATTTCTGTAAGTCTTGAAATTGCTGCGCCCAGAAAGTGTGCGCAAAAAAATCTTTCATAGTCGTTTCGTCATAAACAATCCCTGAAGAAATTAACGACAACAAATAAGTCCGCAAGACCGGTTCAACCGCCAGCTTAGAATAAATTTCTTCCGGTTCGCCACAAACATACTTTTCATAAATCTCTTCTTTTTCTGCTTCATCCCTGGCCAGGCAGATAGCCTCACCAAACGATTCGTATTCGGGCCTTCCTGCTCGCCCAGCCATCTGTAAATATTCTAACACCGGAATCCAATCCATGCCCCTCTGCCCGGAATAACGCTTTAGTGATTTGATGATGACTCGAAAAACCGGCAGGGATAATCCGGCAGCTAAAGTCGGCGTAGCACAAATGATTTTAATCTTGCCTTTCTTAAACTCTTCTTCAATCAAATCTTTCTGTTTCTGCAGCAAACCGGCATGATGAAAAGCAATTCCTTTTCGGATAGAATGGGACAATTTCCGGCACTGTTTGGTAGGCGTAGCTGCGGCTTTAAGAATTTCTTTTTCTAATTCCGGAAAATTTCCATCAATTAATTTGGCCAAATCTTCTGCAGTCTTTTCTGCAGAAGCCCGGCTAGGTGCAAAGATAATAGCTTGCTTATTCTTCTCAATAGTTTCTAACGCTAGCTGGTGAAGGGGCTCCATAACTGCTGGGGGAGGGAAGTGATTTATTAAATTATTGGAAAGAAATATGCCTAGCCCAAGATGAGAATGCAAGGTGGTGCGAAGTGTAGAATTGCCGATTTACCGCCCTCTCAGGGACTGCCGTAGTTCGCTCAGAAAAGCAACGACCTTTCTGGCGTGCTAAAAATTTATTTCTGTGCATCCCGAATTGAATAGTTGATTAATCACGAGCGGGGCGAGAGTAGAGTTAGAAGGGCTTAAGTTTTCAATCTTTATTGATCATTTTCGTTGTTACTTAACAATGGAGAATAGAACAAAACATTTATAAAGAAGAGGCTATTTTTAGGTGTATAATAACCAAAATCAAAAAGTAGAATAAAATGGATAATAAAAACCCTGTTGTTGGACAATATAATATTTATAATTTAGATTATGGAAGGTCAGTTGATTCTGGACTTTTTGTTCAATTTCCAGGTCAAGATTTAGTGAGCGAAGCTAGAATTTTTGCTTATGGAACAGTGCAATTATTAAAGGATGCCTTAAAAGAAAATCCAACTATAGAATTATATTCTGGAGTCCCAAGAAGATTTCTTTTAAGAGATAAAAAGCAAATTATTGAATATTCTTCATTTCAAGGAAATTTAGATGATCTTTGTAATTAAAGTTTTTTTAACTTAAGCCCCTCTTTTCTTTATTCAATTTGAGAAAGTTTAGTTTTCTCCTAAGAAAAGTTCACAGATTAAAATTAAATACTTATAAAAAATTTACCACCTAATCACATAAACGTTGAATTTGGCTGAAGAATCAGTTGGCTGCTCCTCTACGAGTTCTTGTTCCTCTTGCTCTTCCTGTTCCTCTGGAGTTTCCGATTCCTGCTCTTCCGTTTCTGCTGGTTCTTCTAAAACTAATTCACTTTCTGAAACATGTTTCATATCTTGAACTGGTTCCTCTTTGATCCATCTTTTCTCTTTTCTCTCTTTTACCATTTCCTCTCCTACGATATTAACTACCCATTCTTTTTCAACTTCTTTAAAACCGTCGCTAACCGTAACTTTAACTTTCTTTTTTCCCGGACTGACAAAAGTCCGTTCAATAGTGTTGGTATTATGAATATCTTTTTCTTGTAAGCCAAAATCCCAATCATAAATTAAAGAATCTTTATTTTCATCAACTGCGGCTAAATGGAAAATAACTTTCTCGCCCACTTTTGCAGTAGTTTTTTCTAAAGGCAAATAATCAATTATCTCTGGCGCTTGATTTACATTTTTAACAGTGATGGCAACCGGATGAACTACTTTAAATTCTCCGTCAAAAGCAGTGAACTCAAATTGAATTACTTCTTCATTCTTATTTAACAAGGCGTTAAAATTTTCAATTTTATTTACCAGCCAACCAGTACAGCCGGAGTTAGCATTTTTAACCGTATCAAAACCAGGAGTCCAAGAGAATACTCCTTCTTCAAAGGTAGCTCCGGCAGGAAGATTCTCTACTTGGATAGACAATTCATCGTCATCTAAATCTGTCGCTGCAACCTTAAAAGTTAATTCCTGGCCTTCATTTATTACATGATGGTCTTTTTTAAGGTCCATTTTAGGCATACGGTTTTTTTTAGCAACATTAACTTCAACTGGAATAGTGGTGGTCAATTCTCCATCAGTAGCAGCAACATAAACCAGATGCTTTCCTTCATCAGCATAATCAGTTTTCCATTGGCCTTTACCGTCAAAAGGCTCAGAGAAAGTAACTCGAACAATGTCTCCATCCAGATCGGTCGCTACTGGGTTTAAAACCGCTGTTTCCAGCTCGGTAACAGCAATATTATTTATTTTTTCTAATAAAGGTTGTTGATTAACATTATATACATAGATTGGAATAGTTTTAGTGACGCATAATTCTTTACTGCAAGCAGTTACTTCTAAAGAAGAGGGTATTACTTTTATAAATTTATTTTCTAACCGCAAGGCATTAAGAACATTACTAAACAATCCGCCTTTTCTTTGAATGAAATCATAACTTGGTTTCCAAGAAAAAGTTTTAGTTTTGGGAGTGAATATTGCTTGTTCTGGAAGATTCTTAAAAGTGATATTAACTGCAGTTCCATCCGGATCAATAGCATCTATAACCCACAACAATTCTTCGCCTTCTTTAGCTTCCAGCAATTCAGGAACATTTAAAACCGGAGAACGGTCAACATTGTTTACAACTACTTTTACTTCCTCAGTTGGTTTTAGCTCTCCGTCAGCAGCGGAAACTTCAACTAAATAAGTTCCAGCATCTTCAAAATTGGTTTGCCATTCTCCCAATTCATTAAATATTTTATTAAAAGAATAGGTTAACATATCTCCATCTGAATCAACTTCAGGTAAATCTAAAATAATTTTTTCTCCTTCATCGACAGTGATGGGGAGGATGGATAATTCTGGTTTACGATTAACTGCCTCCACTTTGATGCGCCATTCCTGGCTTGTTCCGGCAGTTCCATCGCTAACAAAAACTTTAAGGAGATGCTCTCCGGCAGTATCAAAATCTAAATAATGATTACCTTTCTCTTCTTTACTGATGGTGGTCCCGTCAAATTTCCAAACATAAGTTAAGGTTTCAGCATTTTCATTAGAAACATTAACAAAAAAATCCAAAGTTTGATTTTCTTTTACTTGAACTGTTTTTGCTTCAGAGAAAGAATCAACAATAGAAGGTGGTTGAAGAGTATTTAAGACTTCAATTTCTACCTGTAAATCTATCCTAAATTTACCGTCGCTAACTTTAAAATTAGTGATATAAACTCCTTCATCAGCGTAATCAGTTTTCCATTGCCCTTGATTATCAAAAGGTTCGTTAAAAACAAAAATTAAAGAATCTTCGTCTGGATCTTGAACTAATTCTTTTAAATTTACGGTTTGTGCTTCCTGAACCACAATTTTACTTTTTATAAGTCCAGGTGCCCGGTTTTTCTTGTCAACAATTAAATTAATTTCATGCTCTTTCTGGTTAAGACCATCAGAAGCAGTAATTTCAATTAAATATTCTCCAGCATCGCCATAATTAGTCTGCCATTCACCCTGCTCATCCAAAGGCGGAGAATAATAATAAACTACTTTATCATTATCCGGATCCATGGCGGTAGCATTAATCTTAACAAAATCAGTTTCCTGTACCCGGAAAGTTTTGGTAACTGCTGAAGTGCCTTGTAGTACAATCAGTAGAATTAATAACCCTAATATTAATTTAGTCTTTGTCAAGGCCATTTTTACCAAAATTATTTTTTGTTTTCAAAGATTAGAAAAATAAAAAAATAAAATAACACCTCCGTTTAATTAACAGCCAATGAAACTTCTACAAATTCAGGAGGCATGTTAACGTCTTCCACCGATACTCTTATTTCTTTGGTAACGGTATCTTTGCCATCATCAGCAGTAACAGTGATTAAATACTCGCCGTGGTCGGTGTATCCAGTCTCCCAGATTCCATCTTTACCAACTGGTTCAGAAATGGATAAAGTGACTTCGTCGCCATCCAAATCAACAATTTCCGGTTCGAGTTTTACAATTTCTCCTTCTTTAACTGCAATATCTTCAATGTTATTAATTTCCGGCAACTGATTTACATTAAGGATGGTAAGTTTAAAGGTTTTTTTTGTTTCCAATTCTCCATCACTAGCCAGAACTTCAATTTCGTAATCTCCTGCGCTAGCATAATCCGCTACATAAACTCCACCTTTCAAAGGCTCGGATAAAGTAACTGTAACTGGATCATTATTAGGATCGGTAACTACTGGTTCAAAAGTTACTGTGTCTCCTTCTTGTACTTGTAAACTTTTTACTTCGCCAATAACTGGAGCAACATTAACTCGATTAACCACTACTCTCAATTTCTTTTCAGTGGTAAGTACTCCGTCAGTAGCTGTTAAAGTAACCATATATTCTCCGGCATCTCCATAACTAGTCTGCCATTCTCCTTCCTTACTTAAAGGGCGGGAAAAAGAATAAGTAACTTTGTCTTGATCCGGATCATCTACTTTAACCATTAATTTGATTAATTCATTTTCGTCTACAGTAATAACTTGGATTTCATCTTCACTCTCTTCCTGAACTTCTTTACTTTCTTCTAAATCGGGAAGAATGACTTCGGTATTCACTTCAGTATCTTTAACTTCTACTTCTTCAGCATCAGCAATATCGGTAACTGCTGCTCCAGTAAGCGGTTCAGCTGCATCCAACTTCTCTTCCACCGTTTCCACTGAATTTAATTCCTCTTCAATCTGAGCAATCTCATCCAATAATTTAGAATCCGCTTCTTTTTGCGGTGCTCCATACGGCTTGCTTAAATTCACACAGCCAACGACTAGAACTAAAATTAAAATTAATACTGTACCGATCACAACTTTTTTCATTATAAACACACCCCCGATTTAAATATAAGTTTATTGTATAAGTTTATTGTATACATTTTGTAATGGCAACTATTTAAAGATTTAGACACAGAATAATATACAGAATAAACTATTCTTTGTTAAATAGAAATCTAAAGGATATAATACTAACCAACAATAAAAACCTAGTAATTTAAACATAATAGAAAAGTTTTTAAATAAACTATATTGTGCAAAATATACGTTGTAAACTAAAGAAAGTACTCCATTTACAATGATTAGACTATGACTCCTACAGAAACAAGTTTGACCAGAACCGGTTCATTAGATCAAAGATTAGCTTTACTTAAATCAGAAAAATCCCTTTCTGAAAGAGAATGTTTAGATTTAATTGCACATGCAGATGCATTAAGACAATTTGATGAAAGAAAAGACGATGGATCTATTTTTGAGGGAGTAGAACAACTCCTCGTTCATGGAGGAGATTATCCGGTTACAGTTGCTTATGAAATTGCCCAAAGCCTAGGGATTCCTGCTAGTTATGTAGAACAAGCAATTGATTTACACTATCCTTCTGCGGATACCCAACTTCAAGATATTGAAGAACATGGAGCGGTTCCTACGTTTCTTACTATTGTAAATACATATCTTAAAAAGTTGGAAAGACAGTTACAAGACGATTTACCGCAGAACAAAATTAAACAGGATGTTGTGCATGATAAGTATAACCCCCGCTGGGCGAGTGCTACATTTGTAAAAGTTTCAACTCATCAAACAAAAAAAAGTTTTCTGGGATGGCAGTGGAATAAATCATTAAGAACAGAAATAAAATTAGCATATTGTTCCTTTCGAGTTTATTGGGAAAACAAAACAGGTAAAGATAAATTTAATTTAACAGTGGACCTTTATGACCCTCTTTTTCTTAGAATATGTGGAAGTACCTTGAAAGAACTAAACCAACATTTTCAACCGCAAATAGAGTATTATGAAGTTAAGTACCATTATGTTGTTGAATAATTTTAGGAATATCTTTCTATAAAAAAGTACTACTGAACTCAATCTAGGAATCCTTAACCACGACGCTGAGACATAATCTCAGGTACATCGCTCTCCAGAGAGAGCGTCGGTTTAAGATTTATCCTTTGAGTTCAGAACTAAAGAGGGTAATTCGTTATTTAAAGATTCCTAATTGCTGAAGGGAAGTGAAAAATAAGTTTATGATTATTCAATCAAATCTTATAGAATAATTTAATGCATGCATCTAAGTCTTGAATTAAAGACATTTCTAATGCCTTTTCTGGAGAAATCCAATTGAAAGATTTATGTTCATTAGGAGCTATAACCACTTCCGGCTGTTTATCCAATTTGGTATGAAAAATATGGTAAATAAAATCAAATTTCGGATATTTAACATAAAGTTTTCCAAAATAAGCAAGTTGCGAGGGGACCAATTTGAATCCGGTCTCTTCGTAGATTTCCCTGACCATTGCTTCTAAGACTTGTTCTCCACCATCGACTTTTCCGGCAGAAACTCCCCAGGTATTGCCTTGCGGTTTATGGTCTTGTCGATGAAGTAAAAGAATTTCCCCGTTATGTTCTACAAAACAACTAACTACATCAAATTTAGAATAAAACTCTTGAGGTTTCTCCGTATAGATCATATTTTTATAAAAAAAGTTGAATTATTATAAAAATCTGCCGCAGATTTTTAGAATGCCAAAAATTTCGCCATAAATGGCGGGGTTTTAGACCCCGTACAAAAATCTCTAGCGAAATTTTTGTGCATAAAAAAATATTTGTGTTGCTTTAATTATATTTTTAAATCTATTTTAAAAAAAAGTGGCCCTGCCGAGATTTGAACTCGGGACCTCACGATTATCAGTCGTGCGCTCTACCAGGCTAAGCTACAAGGCCAAT
>JBBSWB010000084.1:0-12580 GCA_038046465.1 Nanobdellota archaeon | reverse complement strand
CTATCCAAGATCTGCTCACAAATATATCCTTCGTGTACGCGATTAGTTATATCGAGGCAATCCAAATCAAAGGTAAGGATTGGTCCGGCATGCAGGTCGTATTTTTCGACTAAACCTGGAAAATCTCCATATAATTCAGCCATGGGGCGCAATTCTTCTTCCAGACGCCAGGCTTTTAATTCTTCTGGCCGGCCGCGCTGTAGAATCCTTAATCGCGATAATTCTGGGCTGCCTTGAAGAATAATCATTAAATCTGAATGAGGTGCAGACCGATAAGCAGTAATTGCTTCCTCTTCCAATTGCTTTAATTGTTGATCAGTAAGATAACCTCGTTGATGAAAGAACTGATGAAAAACACCGGGATCTTCTTCAGGAGTACGATCTTCTATACAACTGCCGCTTTTAGCCGCATTATATTTCCGAAAAGACAATCTTTTGGTCAGAAGATGCTGCTGCAATTGAAAACAATACTTGGGCTTATCGCCTAAAAATTTAGCTAATAATTCATCATTAATATGGTCTTTTTCTGCATCTAACTCGTAACAGCCGTTTATGTCTAAACCATGGGACATAATTCTGGCAAAAGTAGTTTTGCCTAAACCAATATTACCGGCGATGGTAAGGAAGGTTTTATGGTCGGTTAGATATTGTTTTAATTCTTTTTCACAACGAATGGCTTCAATTACTGCTTCCGCAGGATTAAGTGATAACCATTTCCCGGTAACCGGTTGAGTTAACGCATTCATCTCTTCTTGAATTTTAATTCTTTGGTCTAAAGTAAGTCTATGAGTATTTTTATTTCCCACTTAAATTCACCTCTAAAGTGCTGATAATTTTATCTAAAATTTGGCGATGATAATTGGGGTCTTTATTGAAATCTATTGAAGCATCTATTTCTAAGACGGTGGGAGGTTGCAATCCCCACCGCCCATAAATTTGATTTAGGTTATTTGCATCAAAAAATTGGTTATAACCCTCTTGAATCGCCACATTATAACCCTGACTGATTCCTTCCTCACCTTCCCGTTTTCTTTTCATTTGACGTTCCACTAAAATACTTAAATCTTCATTACGGATTTTGTGATATACTAATAATGATTCGCTCCATCTTTGCTGTTCAGCAGTCTTAAGTTTAGCGACGGTTTTCTTTACAAACTTTTCACACTCTGCATACCCTGCTGCCGATAAAAATCCGCTATCTCTAGAATTTTGGCAAAAAATATGAAATCCTTCCAGCATGGTCCGTTCTACAACCACTATACCTGGGCTGATCTTAGCATTGCAATGCCTAATTTTTCGAGAATGCAATAAACTTTCTTCGAAATCGTCAGCATAAGTGTGGGGATCTCTATAAAATAAATCTAAACCGACGGTATCAACATATTCCGGCAGAAACCTAACTCGGTCTTTTTCAACTACATCTTTACCAACAAATCGCTCTAATTCGCTTTTATGCTGCTGTAAATAGTTCATGGTTTCGCTTTTACCCGAACCGATATGTCCCGCTATTCCGATTACACCAACGCCCATGGTCTCACCTGATTAAATATTCTTCGGGTTTATTAAGATCTTTTAAAGTTTGATTAACAACCATTTTTCCCCAATCGCTGCGAAAATCTTCTTTAGGCTGCGGCAGTTCGATGTGTTCAATGGAATATTTATTAAAAAACTGCCTAATCTCCTGGTCCATTTCTTGCTGAAAAGCAAAATCAACCGAGCGCACCCCATCATCTACTAAAGAAGAGCCCGTTACTATAGGTAAAAGATAAATGCGCGAATAAGGAAACCACTTCAAATGCCCTAAAGTCATCTGTAATGCTGATTCGTTTTCTCCGAAACGGCGTTTTAAATAACAATAATTTTCCGGACCACGGTCGCAAATAACGACTTCATTTGGGGGAGAAGTTGTCCGAGCTTCAGTATTAAAGATTTCATCAGCAAATTGTTGGTGTTGAATCCACATCTGGGCTGCTAAAGTAGTGTTTTCATTAATCGGTAAGCCGGAATCTCGAGCGCGGGTAGAAAGTTCTTCAATCCTTTTAACCTTACGAACCCCTCGACCAAATATTAAATTGCCCTCAACGTAAGCAGCCAAAGCCGTTTTTCCTACACCGTGTGTAGAAGAGAAACATATTTTATATACCATTAGAAATCCACCTCTTTATTTATAATTACAACGCTTTTAAGTTTAAAACTATTAATTTTTACCACCTTTTTTAACATCTTTAAACTAAATAACTCGACTAAACGGCACTAAATCAAATTAACTTTAAATTGCATTCAATTAAAATATACTAAGGGCGCAATTTGATTACACCCATTAGTAAAAGTCTAAACCACCCGTTTTGACTAAAAAATAAAATCGAGACTTCTTTTAAATAGATTATTATTATAGCACTTATAGGTTAAGATATGTATATTGTATCAATAGAGTAGAAGCTTTTATAAACCAAAATTAAAAATACCTAAATATGCACTACACTATCTTAGATTGCTATACCGATGAAGCTTCCGGATTAGGGGTTCCTCCTTATTTAGGGGTTTACCCTAGATATATTTACGGCAAATTGAAGCAAGAAGGACACGAAGTTACTTATTTGACTATTGATGATTTGAGATTGTGGAAAAAATATAATAATATAAAAAAAGAGCCGACTGAAAAAGAAAAAACCAATATTTTAATTTACAATTTAACTAAAAACAGCGCAGAAGAAATTCTAAACAAAACCGAGGCGCTTATTGTAATTATCGGCGTCCATGTTCCGGGAAAATATCTTACTGCTCTTCCCGGTACTTTAACCGAAGTAATCCCTTTGCTAAAAGATCTGCCGATGAAAAAAATTCTTACCGGGCCGGCTTTTTTTGGAACGCAGCTGGAGGGAGGAAAATTTGCTGAGAAAGCAAATTTAGATTTTTTTGACGAAGTTAAAGAATATTCTTTTTCGTTTACAGAATTAAATAAATTTATAATTCCCAGTACAGAAATCTTAACTCAAATCCCTCATCAGAGAGTGATTGAAATTGAAACCGGACGAGGCTGTAAAGTTGGCAAATGTAGTTTTTGTACTGAACCGATAAAAAGTTGTTTCTTAAACCGGAAGAAAGCGGCTATCGTCAAAGAAATAAAAGCTTTTTACGACCACGGAGCAAGACATTTTCGCTTAGGAAAACAAGCCGACTTTTATTCTGCTGATCAACCGATAGAACTGCTTAAAGAAATCCGTAAATCATGCCCAAAAATAGAAACCTTGCATATTGATAATGTTAATCCTAATTCAGTTGTTTCCAAATCGGGAGAAGAAATCACTAAAGCCATTGTTGAATATTGCACGCCCGGCAATGTTGCTGCTTTAGGTATAGAAAGTTTTGATGAAAAGGTAATCTCCGCAAACTTATTGAATACTACACCAGAAACTGCGCTGAAGGCAATTAGAATCATAAATAAATATGGTGCAGAAAGAGGAAAAAATGGTTTGCCTAAATTTCTTCCAGGGATCAATCTTATTTTTGGACTGCTCGATGAAAATAAAGAAACACATCAGAAAAATATGGAAGCATTGAATAAAATACTTGCTGAAAATTTATTAGTTAGACGAATCAATCTCCGGCAGGTTGCTATATTGCCGGGAACTTACCTTGAGAAACACGGCGGAAATAAATTTCTAAGAAAGAATAATAAATATTATTGGAAATGGAGAAATGAAATCCGGCAAAAGATTGATTTTGAAATGTTGAAAAAAGTAGTGCCAAAAGGAACTGTTCTTCATGATGTTTATACGGAAATGTACGACGGCAAGACGACCTTTTGTAGGCAGTACGGCACTTATCCGCTGATAATCGGCATAAAAGGAAGATTGCCTTTAAAGAAAAAGATTTCCGTGAAAGTAGTAGACCACATGCTGAGAAGCATTGTAGGAGAAGTAGTGGAATAAAATAAAAAGTCGCCGCCTAGGCCAAATGGGTGGCTGAGCTAAATTTTTCGTAAGACTAAATTAAGTTACTTTTTCTAACGATAAACAGCGAGAAAAAGGCGAAGACACCGGCCAAGGCGACTTTTGTAAATTTGGAATAAAATAGTAAAATTATTAAACTGTTTATAGATTTATGTTCTTATCGGGGCCGTAGTGTAGTTTGGTCGCAAGAAAGTCCTTACGGATTGTTTGTGAAACAATTATCACTGGAGCTCGGGGTTACGGAGTAGGTGCAATCGTACTATCGATGAAGGTAACTGCTCGTACAGGATAGCTTCCAACCGGGGTTCAAAGGCATATTGCTGAAAGTCCTCGCGGCCCCATTTTTTTTAAACAAAGTTTGTAAAATATCACCAATAGGTTAAATTAATAACAGAGTTGTAATCAAAATGGATGACGATAAACCTTTCGATTTTATAGATCAATTAAGGATACTTGAAGGAAAAATTAGAAATAAAGAGAAATTAGAATGGGGCGACCCCGATGTCAAAGAATATTCTCGGGTGTGGTCCCAACTGGTTAGTTATATGCCAAAAACAGAAGAAGGATTTGTTTCATTTATTCGAGAAATCCATGGGGATTATGAAAGCTGGTATGAAGGGGCTGTTGAACGAGCTGAACAAAAGTTCAAAAGAGAACTTGAGATAGCTACTCGAAAGCGTGATGAAGCTACTGAAAATTTAGAACAGATTGCTCGTGTTATAATGCCTTATCTTCCTAATCGCAAGGATTAAAATTTTTTAAAAATAATCTTTAACTAATTTATGTATTTCTTCATGGGCGGGCTGAAGCCCAGTTATTATCTCGTTAGCATCATAATGCTTTTTCCATGATCAAGGAATTGTTTTAAAGAATAAATTTGCTGTAATTCTTCAATCTTTTTTTCTTTTCCAAAATTTGTTTCTAATTTTGTTAGGCTTTCAGAAATGATTTTAAAATCTTTAAAAAGGTTTAAAGAGGTATCGTAATTACGGTTATAAAATCCCCAAAAACAATTCTTATAAAAAGCGAGGATATCTTCCAAAGATTTTTGGATATTTTTATTTTTAATTGCCTTCATCGTTTGGATTACTTCGCCCATTCTTTTTATTTTTTCAGCAACCATCCGACAATCCAAAGCATATAATAAGCTGATTTGATTTTGTTCAGTAAATTTTCCTTCGTCGATAAATCTTCTTACCTGCATAACTAACATATAATAAAATTTAGTCAGGGATATTTCTATTTCTTCCAACACAGGTTTATTATTTTTATTTAATAATTCTTCAAACATATTATGAGAAAGAAAATACATTCGGTTAAGACATTCCAAAATAGATAGTTCATCAATTTTAAAACATTTGAAAGAAATTTTATTTTTGTTTTCTTCAATTATCTGAACATTCATAAATTTTTTAAGTATAGAATAAATTTTTTCCTGATCTTTAGGAGTTTTCTCAGCAAATTCGACTACAATCTTCTCGTATCCTTGAAAATAATATAGGAAGAAATTACGGATGAAATTTTCATCATATTGAAAAGAAATCTGTTCTTTTCCTAATTCTTTAATAGGTTTGGGAGAAATGATTAAAGTGCCGTTTTTAGCAATATTTATTTCTGTTTTTGACCCTTTTTTAAGATGAAAAGAATTAGCCCATTCTTTAGGGACCGTAATCAACAACGAACCGGAGATTTCTTGTAGTTTTCTTTCTATTTTCATTCAGAGTTGGTAGGAGCTTAGGATTTATTAAGTTTTTGGAAATTTATGGAACTTTAAAGATTTAAAGAATAGTTTAAAGAAGAAGTTTAATCCTTAATTTCTTATGAAAAAAATAGATTTTCATTGCCACGCCACTAAGCGAAAAATTAATGATGTAATCCCAGAATCTGCGGATATTAATTACCTTGCTAAAGAGATGCAGAAATATGAAATTGAGAAAACTGTTCTTCTCGCAACTTATTTTCCCCACAAAAGTTCGGGCATCTCTAATTATCGATTATATCATTGGATTAAAGACCGGCCAGAATTTGTAATGTTTGGAAGTTTGGATTTCGAACATTATTTTTATCAGGGTTATAATGAATTGGAGGAAATGGCTGAAGAGAGATTAATCAAAGGGATTAAGATTTACACCTGCTACCAAAATATCGACTTGTCCTCTAAAAATTTTGGCAGGATAATTTCCCTAGCTAAGAAACAAAACTTACCGGTAATGTTTCACGGAGGATATTCTTATACCTCTTTCCGCCGCTATGGGCGTTTTTCAGTAGCAAACTTGATCCACCCTAAAGATTTAGAATTCCTTGCTAAAGAACACCCAACCTTAAAAATTATTATAAGTCATTTAGGCAACCCTTTTCATCAAGAATTGACCGAAATAGTTAAAGAAAATTCTCAGGTTTATAGTGACATTAGCGGATTGGTTCATTCAAAATATAAAAGGGATCCAAGATATGAACCTGAGGAAGTTTCCGAAGCGGTTGAAAATATCAAACAATTCTTAGGGGAATGCGGGCCTTCAAAATTATTATTTGGAACCGATTTTCCATTGCAAATACATTCAGACTCGATTTATTTTATCGAGGAAGCGATGAAAAATTATCCTCTTACTGATAAGAAAAAAGTGTATTACAAAAATGCTGAAAGAATTTTGGAGGGAAGAGATTGAAACTATTTTGGGTAAGGTATAAAGGGATAATAAGAAAGAGTTTTTTTAAATATTATTGGAGGTTACTAAAATGAATGAAGATCTTAAAGTAGATATAGTAGGAAAACATTTGAAAAACAAATCAATTGCGTTATGTGTAACTGGAGGAATCGCCGCCATTGAAACACCAAAATTAGCTAGATATCTCCGCAGATATGGGGCAGATGTAAAAGCATACATGACTAAATCGGCAGGAAATTTTATTGGAGAAGCGGCTTTACAATGGGCTACCGAACAAAAAGTCATTTCAGAACTTTCAGGGGATTCTGAACATATTTGTCAAGAAGATTTAGTATTGGTGGCGCCTGCTACAATGAACACAGTAAACAAAGTAATGCAGGGAATTGCAGACAATACTGTAACGACCCTGATTGCTAGTGCTTTAGGGATGAAAAAACCAGTTTATCTGGCTCCCACTATGCATGAATCTTTATATAAAAACCCTTTTTTCCAGGAAAATATTTTCAAAGCGAGTCAATACGGATTGAATATCATTGAACCCCGTATTGAAGAAGGAAAAGCCAAAATTCCTAAATTAGAAAAAATTGTAGCAGAAGTTTGTAGAGGATTATCAGAACATCCGATTAAAGGAAAAAAAATTCTCATTACTGGTGGACCAACGCCGGTTTGGATTGATGATGTAAGAATGATTACTAACAGATTTAAAGGCAGTTTAGGGAAGAAAATTGCTGTTGAAGCTTATCTTAAAGGGGCAGTTGTGAAATACTTAGTCGGAGCGGGAGGAATTCAAATTCCTTCGTTTCTAGAGGTTCTTCCCCACCAAGACTATGATCAATATGTAGAAAATGTTTTTAGAGAATTGGAACAAGGATACGATGCTGGAATATTTTCTGCTGCAGTCGCTGATTACCGGCCGGCAAAAAAGGAAAAAGGAAAAATTCCTTCAGGTACATTAAAGAATATTGAATTGATAGAAACAGAAAAAGTAATTGAAAAAATTCGGGAAAAATATCCAAATCTTCACATGGTAACTTTCAAATACCAAGATGGAGTTTCAGTAGATGAATTATTGGATATTACCAAAGCTCGATTGGATAAGTATCAGATGATAATTGCTAACAGAGCAGAAGACATGAAAGAAAATCACGAGGCTTATCTTGTAAGAAAAGATTCCATAGAAAAAGTTTATTCATCATCAGAAATTGCAGAAAAATTAATTGATTATTTAGGGGCAGAATTAAAATGATTGGAAATAAAAATTCTTCAAAAATAATCTTTGATTAATTTGTGCGCTTCTTCATGGATTAGCCAGGCAACCAAGATTAAAGCATCGATGGCTGAAGCATAACTCTTGATGCCCCATTGCGGACAAAAAGCAGTGGAAATTTCCATCGGCCATAAGAAAGTACTGTATCCCCCATACAGGCAATCTAGTAACAAATGTAAAAATAATCCTACAAAAATTACTAAAGAAATTTTTGCCAGCTTGATTTTTTTCTGTAGAAAAAACACCGAAGTTAGAATTAAAAAAATTGCTGGAAAAAGTATGCTATGAGTGAATAATCCATGTAAACTACCGGTAGTTCCCATTAATAAATTATAAATCCAGGTTAAAGGAACATCAATATCTGGAAGCAGACCAGCAATTCCTCCCACCACTAACAAATAACGGGGAAATTTCTTTTTTCCAAAAACATAATGGCGGAATACGTCCAGAACAATAATGGTAATAATAACATGAGTTACTGCTAAAGCCATAAGCAGAGTATATTTTTAGAGCATATAAAGGTTGTTGTTGACGGTTGTTAATAGTAAGAACTATTATTAAATTATTTTAGAATCATTTCGAGCAAAACCCTTATATATTTATACTTCTTTATTTGCTATATTATATACCATAAAAAAGAGGATGTCCATGGGTTATGTTAAAGACGTTGATAGACTGCAGGAAATTGTAGCTATCCTATTCGAAGAGGGATTAGGCTACTATGTCACTAAAGCTAAACTGCATTACCATTTCCCATTTCATAAAAGGATTCTTAAACTGAATTTGCCTTTAACCGATAAAGAAAGACAGGCGATTGCTATCCGAAAATCGTTTGAACGATTAGGGCCTACTTTTATTAAATTTGGCCAATTGTTATCGTTGCGTCCAGATTTAGTGCCTAAAGAATATTCTCTTGAATTTGAAAAATTACAAGACCGCATTCCTGCTGTACCTTATCCCAAAGTTAAAAAAATAATTGAAGAAGAACTGGGACAGCCTTTAACCAAAATTTTTAAGAAATTCGACCCAAAACCTTTAGCTACTGCGTCAATAGCTCAAGTCCATAAAGCCGTGTTAAAATCGGGGGCAGTAGTTGCGGTAAAAGTACAGCGGCCCAACATTAAAAAAATAATTGATGCTGATTTAGACGTATTGTTTCATATTGCTCAATCATTAGAACAGCACTTTTCACATATTCGAAATTACCACCCGGTTAATGTAGTTATCGAATTTGCCTTATGGACTAGAAAAGAATTAAACTTTGAATTGGAAGCTAAGAATGCTCTACGCCTAAAAGAAGCCTGTAAAAATAATAAAGGGATCAAAATTCCCCGCATTTATTCTAAATTTTCCACTAAAAAAGTTTTAACTTTAGAATTTATTGAGGGAGTCAAATTAGATAATCTGGCAGCGATTGAAAAGTACCATTTGAATCGTAAGAAAATTGTCCAGACTTATTTTATATCTATTTTAGAGCAGGCTTTATTGCATGGAGTATTCCATGCTGATCCTCATCCAGCTAACATTTTAGTTCAGCGTAATGGACAGTTAGTCTATTTGGATTACGGGATTGTCGGAGAATTAAGCCTTAGCGACCGTAGAAAAGTAATTGGCTTTATTATGTCAGTTAATGAAAAAAATACCACTAAAAGCATGGATTTAATTATCTCTCTGGCTAGAGATATCAGCAAAGCTAACTTGCCCGCTTTCAGGGAGGAAGCAATTAAGGTGCTTGGAGATGCTTATAATAATACTATCGAAGAAAAAAGTTTTGCTCAAGCGTTTTATCAGGTTATCGGAATAGGTGCTAAATATAATGTGATTTTTGATGCCAACCATGTTTTAGTAGCCAAAGCCGTTTATCAGGCAGAAGGGTTGGCCCTAAAACTGGATCCGGAATTTAAAGTTGCTTCCGGCTTAGACATTTTCACTAAAGATGTCCTGCAGGAAAAATTGTCCCCAACCAAACTCATCCGCAGTCTGACTAAAACGTTATGGACTAAAAAAGAATTATTGATTGAACTTCCCGAACATATCACCAAAATAATTGAGCGGTTAGAAAAACCAGAACCTCCGCAGGAAGTGAATATTTCTCAATTGCGGGAAATCGAGCAGGAGATGGAATATGTCCAGCGCCGAAAAAATATTGGGTTGATCAGTTCCGTACTAATTATTGCTTCAGCTATATTATTATACAAAGAAGGCCGAATCTTATTGTGGGGACTGCCTATCGGTGTATTTTTATTTATTCTTGCCATAATAATCTTAGGTTATTTTATGTTTAGTTCTATACTAAAAAGAATTAGGTTTCAAACCTAATTCTTTTGGTATATACCAAAATCTTTAAATTTCGAACAGAAATCTAAGGATTTTGAGTATAGAATAAAAAAAATGAGGTTTGAGGACAATGGAAAAAACAGTTAAAAAAATAATTAAGACCGGTTTTGGATTGGGGTTATTAAGTTTGGTAGAGGCAAAGAAAATTGCTTCTAAAGTGAAAAAAGACTTAAATCTGTCCGAAAAAGAAAGCTTAACCTTAGCTAAAGAATTAGTAGCCGATTCTGAGAAATTGAGCAAAGAATTTGTTAAAACTGGAAAAAAATATTTGGAAGCAGCACTAAAAAGGTCTGGCCTTGCTAAGAGGAAGGACTTCAAATGCATGAAGAACGCCGTTAAAGCTAAGATGCAAAAAATTAAGAAACGAATAAGAAGGTAGTTTCAAGTTAGCTTAAACAATTAAATAGTTAAAAAACGACTAAAAGGTAAAATAAAAGATGGACCTGTCGGGATTTTCGTGCAAATAATTTTGCCGTCGAACCCGAGTCTGACCCTGTTTGTTTTTAAAAAAGCCAAGGGTCTATTTTACCATTAGACTACAGGCCCATTTAAAGGTATATTTCTGGTTTAATTTAAAAACATTCTGGAAGGAATTAGAAGTATAAACAATAATTCTTATTTATAATTTGTAAAATTCGTAACCATTTTAATTAGAAAAATTAAAGCCCTAATACATCAATTGTTAAATAAGATATTATTATACACACTAACATAGAAATAATCATACCTATGACTATGCCCCAGTCTTCTTTCCTGTTTAATCTTCTATTTAAGATAAGTCCGGTACCAACTAAACCCACAACTGCAATTTCAACATTCCAATTACCGCCCATTACATCGGTTAAGATAAACAATACATAAGAAACTACACCAAGAATACCTGAAACTTTAAAGATTTCTTTCCAATCCATAATCTTAATAATTATTAGAAGCTATTTAAATAATTCTAACTACTTAAAAATAGTCAGCTAACCACCCAAAACTTTAATAAAGTAAAATGCTTTCTTTCAGCTTATGGATGTAGAGATTAAAAAAGAGATTCTAGATATTCTCGGCCAGACGATAGAGATCTTAGAGCAAAAAGAAGAAAAAGACGTTGAGGAGCTAAAAGAATTAAGCAACCACGGTATTGATGATGTGGCTTTACATAAAAATTTAGATTTGATTTCTATTGCAGTCTTGGTCTATTCTTTGTATAAAATTGCCGCTGTTCTTCCGCAAGAAGATTATTTACAATTGGTGAATAAAATAAAAACCGCCAAGCAATGTTTGCAAGAACGAGATTTAGGGAAATACAATCAAAGCATCAAAGCTTTATTTCAAATCATTAAAAAAAGCAACGCCAAAATAAAAGTTCACCTTCAGGATGTTTTGCATGCAGCTCGGGTAAAAAAGAGTGCTATTTTGTTAGAAAAAGGATTATCTATCGGGCAAGCTGCGGGATTGATGGGTTTGTCTAACTGGGACTTACAGAGTTACGTAGGAAAAACTACCTCTTTTGAACAGCAGCAAGAAAAAGTCCCTGCAAAGACCAGAGTGCAAACTGCCTTAAAAATATTTGGAGTAAAATATTAAGAGAAATCGCCCATGGAAGAAAAAAAGATTAAAGCTTTATTTTTTGATACCGGACCAATCATCACTTTAGTTATGTCTAGGTTAATTTGGATCCTCCCTCTGTTAAAGAATAAGTTCGGAGGTAAATTTTACATCACTCCGGCAGTAAAGCAGGAATTAATTACCCGCCCATTAGAAATCAAACGGTTTGAATTTGAAGCCTTGCAAACTTTAAAGTTAATCAAAGACGGCACTTTAGAAGTATACGATAAGGTTCCTCAAAAAAAGGTAACGGAACTAATCGATTTAGCCAATAGTTCATTTAAAATTAATAATAAAAATTTAGAAATCATTCAGGAAGGAGAAGTTGAATCAGTTGCCTGTGCTTTAGATATCGGTGCTGATGCGGTAGTTATGGATGAAAGAACTTTGCGCTTATTTATTGAAAATAACCGAGATATGAAACGATTATTAGAAAGAAGATTTCAGAAAGAAATAATGGTCGATCTTGCAAAAATGGACCAATTTAGCGCACAACTTAATAAAATAAAAATCATCCGCTCTACCGAATTAGTCAGCACTGCGTATAAAATGGGCTTGTTAGATGATTATGTTCCGGAATTAAAAAAAGGGAATGAAATTCTAGTCGATTCAATCTTGTGGACTGTGAAATATAATGGGGCAGCCATTTCTGAACGCGAAATTAATGAGATTAAGGATTATTTGTTGAAAAACCAGTAATTACCTAACTACCAAAGCAGCTGTTGGAGATATCTCTCTTTATTTAATGTGCCCCAGAGAGA
>JBBSWB010000083.1:0-5175 GCA_038046465.1 Nanobdellota archaeon | reverse complement strand
TCAATTGAAGATTTACTGTTACAAAAAGTAGTTACTTGGGCAGAGATTACTGATACAAACGTAATTTCAAAAATCGCGGCTAACTTTCACCAATTCCAGGATTTTTTCTTTGGGTGGGATGAAACAAAAGAATTATTAAAAAACAAAATCGTTTCATTTAAACAAATTGTGGATGCAGGCATGAAGCTTCCCGAGGTTGACTCGGGAAACTATATTGAATATGGGGAAGCAATTTTAGTGGTGGAATACCCCTTACTTTGCCGCAGCATTTCTTGGGAAGAAGCAGTAGAATTTATAAAAACTGCGCCGACAGAATGTCCCCATCTAAATAATTTAAGAAAGTTTTCTCGGTATTTTCATGCCGCACTTAGAAATAAGATCATTACTTTTAAGCAGTTGGTTGCTGGTTTGCCGAAAATATTGGAGGCTGTTCAATACTCTGGTTACAGCGGTTATAGTGGTTATGTTTCTATTGATATAGAGGAGGAAATGCTTTTTTTAGGAAAACTTCTAGAGCAAAAAAAATTTTTCTGGGAGGATCTTCCTTTACTGATTCGGGCAGCGGAGGGAAACGTACGACGCGCTCTTTCCGATGGATTAATTGATAATGAAAATTGGCCCCATGTTAAAGCAGTAGCAAAAATAATGCCGGTCGCAAAATTATTAAGAGAATTAGGAGAATTTAACACCAAAGAAAATTGGCGACACCTAGAAAAAATAATCACTAAAATAAATCCGGTAAATTCAGTAAGGATGCAAAGTATAGAGATCATTTTAATCCCTTTAATCCTCTCCTTAAAAAAAGTAGAAGATTGGGGAAACTTGGAAGCAGTATTATCCCATCCTACTCTTAAAATTAACTCCTATGAAATGCTGTTTGCTTTTTGTAATGCCTTATTGCTTAACCCTCAACAGATGAAAAAGCCGTTGAGAAACTTAATTGCCAGTTTGCTAACTACCAGTATCTCCGCAGAAAGGGCAGATATCGAAAGCAATGTTCCCCGGATAAAAGATATTTTTGGCAAACTTCTTCGATTAAATGATTTAGATCTTGAAACTAAGTTTTTACTCAGACGGCTAGCTGGCCTTCTTCCTTTAGGCGGAGATAACCAATTGATTAATATAATCAGGAAAGGGGCCATAGACTTGGGCATTCAATTAAATGGACTAAGAAATAAAATCCACAATTGGCCGGGAAAAGAAGATGTAGAGATTGTTGCTGCATATATTCATTTCTTAAATACTAAAGACATCACTTTATTTGAAAACTTATGCAAACAACACGGAGTAACAAATTTAGATTACGATAAGCTTTCTTTAAACCATAGTGAACTTAAAACTACGACTTTAACGATTGCTGGATCCCTTCTGTCTAATCTGCGAAAACTATGGCAAATCGAAGCTTATGGCTTTGAAGAAAAGCTGAAAATATTACAAGATGAATATGTTAGGCTGGAGCTCGATAAAAAGCAGGAAAACTATTTCAAAGATATTATGTCTAAACTAAAGAAACTTCGCCGCTGTTTAAAAAATATCAAGAAAGATAAAGCTGCTCATCTCCTTGGCGAACTTCGTTTTGATGTAAGAGTTCTTGAAGAAGGGTTTAGCGGTACTTTAAGCCAAAGTAATTTAAGAATAGAATTATATCTATTAGACTTACTGTTAGAATCCTTGGAAACGCAAGTTCATCCAGAGATTATGGAAGGAATTACCCTAAAAACACCACCAGACCTTAACAACTTAATAAAATTAATAATCCAAAAAAGTTTAAGTGTGATGGCGGCTTATTCTTCTGACGTAGCTTTGGCTGAAGCAGTACATCGATTAGATAGTTTTGAAAAGAGCGCAAACTTAAGTGACCTTAACGAAGCATTGGAATATTTCTCTTATGGCATTGGTTATTTGAACGGGGAAGTGGTAGACCAATTTAAAAAAATATTCCAAGAAAGAATGCTTGTTTCCAAGAAAGAACTGGAAGAATTAGTTTCACCATTTTACCGTACCGGCCCAATTTTCCAGTTAGATCAGCTGGTGCAGGTGCTCAGGCAGGGTTACGAATCAGGAACCATTGCAAAAATTCTACAAAAAATTCCTCGTCCGGTAGCTACCCATTTACGAGAAAGAATGTATCAAAGAATGGGCCTGCAATAATTAAATAAGATTAGAATATAATTAAATTGAGTTTGGGCAAGTAAACCCTTATTTTTTATTTCAAACCCGAACTTCCAAATCCGCCTGCGCCCCTTTCCGTTTCTTCCAACTCATTTACTTCCACCAACTCCCGCTGTTCTACTGGTTGGATCAACATCTGAGCAATGCGCATTCCTGGCTCAACCAAAAATCTTTCTGTGGATAAATTATGGATAATTATTTTAATTTCTCCCCGATAGGTCGAATCAATGACTCCCCCCATGGTTTTAAGTCCGTTCTTGGCAGCTAATCCCGATCGGTCCCATAATAACCCCACATAACCTCGAGGAATGGCCATTGCAATCCCAGTAGAAATTAATTTTCTTTGATTAGGTTCAATGATTGCTTGCTCATTAGCATAAAAGTCCATTCCCGCTTCATTGGGGCCGGCATATTTGGGCAGAATTGCGCTCTCTACTAATTTTTTTATTTTAATAGTCATTTCTCTTCCACTCTTTTTATTTTTTAATTAATTCTTATTTTTTTAGTATTACTTATTTTATTTTTTTTATCTTTACTTTTTTCTTTAAAACTTTCGGCAAAAGATCAAAAAGCCAGTGTGCCCTAACATCTGAAATTCTGGGCGCATGATTTGGTCTTCAATTTTCCATTTCCGTTCGATCAATTCAATCGTTTCGATTACTTTAATGGGTGTTTTTTTGGTTGAATCAATAAATCGTTTGACTTGAATCAAATTAGGCAGATAGATTACCAAATGCCCGCCCGTTTTTAAGGCGGTTTCTGCCGGCGTAATTGCTCTCCACGGTTCCGGTAAATCTAAAGTTATTAAATCGACATTTTTTTCCGGAAGGGTTTCATAAATATTATCTTGTTTTAAATTAATATTAGTAACTCCAAATAATCCAATGTTCTTTTGAACGATATTAAAATGTTCAGGATTAGTTTCATAAACGGTAACTTCCTTACAGACATTAGCTAAAGAAAGGCACAGCGATCCTGATCCACCTCCGGCATCAACAGCAATAGAATTTTTATTAACCCCGGTTCTGGCTAAAATCAGCCCAATATCTTTTTGAATCATCACTTGCGGGCCCCGATTTAGATTTTCCCACAAATCAGGAAAAGTTGGATCGATTAACAGAAAGGTGTTTCCAGTAGTTGATTTCACTTCCGTTTTTTTTGATTTCAAATCTTTAGTTTTAATAACTCCTACAGAAGTATGGTAATCTTCCAGATCTTTTAAGTAGAATATTTTATTGGTTTCTTTTTCAATTAATATCTTCTTAATGCTTTTTCTATTGGTGTCTTTCATACAAAGGGTTAAAATATAACTCCTTTAAAAAAGGTTTTGCTGTAAATATGCATTTAGTTTATCACCTAACTGATAAAAAAGCTTAATCAAGCAAGGATCGGCTCAAATAAGTTTTGCTTGTAAAATATTAAAAAGGTAACCAGTTAAAATTATTGCTAAGGTTACCACCCCAAAAAAGATTAAGATCAATTTTAATTTCATAGCTCGTCTTAATATAATCGCTTCTGGTAAGCTTAGTGCGGATATGGCCATCATAAACGCTAAGGCCGTGCCGATAGGAACCCCTTTCTCAAATAACACTACAGCAATGGGAACAATTGCTGCGCAACTGCTATACATTGGAACTCCCAATATCACAGCGATAGGCACCGCAAATATTCCGCCTTTACTTATTATCGATTGAATTAATTCTGAGGGAATATAATTATGGATAACTGCTCCAACCCCTACACCGACCAGAATCCACAGCCACAATTTCTTGATGATAGAAAAAGATTCATTTAATCCAAATAGCGCTCTTGTTTTAATTCCATCATACCTGATTTCTGGTTTAATCGCTTTATTTGTTGATACCACATCTTTAACTAAATATTTTTCCAATTTCATTTTGCCAAGAATTAATCCAGAAATAACTCCTACCAGTATTCCGCTTAGGACATAAGCTAAAGTAATCTTCCAGCCAAAGAACCCCAACATTAAAACGACCAAATACTCATTAACTATGGGAGAAGTAATCAGAAAAGAAAAAGTTACTCCTAAAGGCACTCCTGCTTTTAAAAAACCAAAAAAGAGAGGAATAGATGAACAGGAACAAAAAGGAGTTACTGCTCCAAATAAAGCAGCAAATAAATTGCTTAATCCATATTTCTTTTTACTGATCCATTTTTTAAGCTTATGTTGGGGTAAATAGGTTCTTAAAAATCCAATCACAGAGATCATTACCAACAATAATAAAATTATTTTTATAGAATCATAAATAAAGAAATTAAGCGATTCAACCCATTTTAGTTCTGGGTTCAATCCGCACAGCGAATACAACAGCAGATCTACCAGCTCTTTTAACATTTTTTATGTTTGGAATCCTGGCAGCAACAGCACTTTTTATCTTTTGATTTTTTTTCCAGCTTTTGGTCCAGGTGATTCAATAATTTACTCACAAATCCTTTTTTCTTTTCAACCATGTTAATTCTCCGGAATAATTTTTATAATATCTTAAATATTAGGTTTATTTAATGCTATTTAAATCTTGGGCTTTAGAAACCAAAATCAGCAAATTTGTTTCTTACATACGTCGCTAATCCCGGATCTTTTTTATTATGGTATGCAGCCCACCAACCGATTTGGTTTTCTGTAAATCTAGTTGGCATTTCTAAAATAAGATCTTCATAAGCGTGAAGCCATTCGTGAACGATTACTAAATTTTCAAAATATTTGTCTTTTTTAATACTGCAATCCGGAGAGATGCGTATCAAATTATATGCCGGATGCCACCACGCCCAAAAACCGCCTTCTCCTTCAAGATTATTTTTTCCAATCAAAGAATAGTCATAGACCATTCCCACTAAATGTTCTTCGATTAATTGATCTATAGAACTTCGGCGGAAATTAGCTAAGGGCAATCTAGCCATAATTGATTAGAAGCACTTTATGATTATAAATATATAGATAACTGCATAACTTAGAGCACATATGTTCCAACAAAGAAAGAGTTT
>JBBSWB010000082.1:0-3647 GCA_038046465.1 Nanobdellota archaeon | reverse complement strand
CTGGTTAAGCAAAAAATCAAATAGGCTTAGCACATCTTTCCATTCCTGGTTTAAAACACGCCCAAATTCATGTTTTAAATCGCCATTGATTAAGACCAGTTTAGGTTTTACTTTTTTTAACAGGCTTTGAAACTGGGATAATATTTCTTTAATCTGAAATTTGGGCACCAATATACCCTTTCGGTGCAAAACTTCTTCGTAACCTAAATGGAGGTCATTAATAATCAAAATTTTCTCTTTCTTTAGCCATAAAGCTAGTTCAACTATTTCTATCCCTTTGCTGATCTCTAACGTTGCGGGCATAGTTTTATCTCCGATGCAGAAATATTTATAAATCAATTGCTTCTCAGCTTCGTATAAGCCCCAGTAGCTTAGCGGTTAGAGCTCACGGCTGTTATCCTTTGTGGGAAGAGACCGTGTGATCGCAGGTTCGATATATTATTTAAATAAAAGTTATTTAAAATAAGATGAAAATCCTGCCTGGGGCGCTTTTTATATATCAAAGTATTATTTTGTGGTGCAGGGTATAATGTTAACAGATCAGCCAAAAGTTGGAGTTGGGGTGTGCATTATAAAAGATAATAAAGTTCTTTTAGGCAGGAGAAAAGGCGCACACGGTTCTGGTTGCTGGTCTTTTCCCGGCGGACATCTTGAATTTAATGAAAGTGTAGAAGATTGCGCTAAGAGGGAAGTCCTCGAAGAAACAGGTATTCAAATCCAGAACCTTAAACGCGGGCCGTATACTAATGATATTTTTGAGAAAGAAGGAAAGCATTACGTTACCATGTACATTATTTCTGAATATGCTTCTGGTGAATTAAAAGTAATGGAGCCGGACAAATGTGAAAAGTGGGAATGGTTTGAATTGAATAAATTACCATTTCCCCTCTTTGTGCCTATTCAACATTTAGTTGAACAAAAATATACTCCTTTTTAGTACTTCTCAACAATAATTGTCTTAAAGTTAATTTAACCCAACCGCATAAATTCTTTCAGCTAATCTTTCCATCAGCGGAAAATCTTCGCAGTTTTTGAACAACAATTCCCCATAACCATGAACAATAACTTCAATTCCTTCTACTTTTATGACTAACAGAATAGGGGTTTCTAACAGAACTTCAAACTTCTCTTTAATTTTGAGTAAATCTAACTTTTTTGGTTGTGCTCCCGTTTGTTTTAATTTTGCAGAATAGGTCGCTTTAGTCTTACATTTACCTAAAGAGAATTCCGGTTTTAGAGGTTCTGGTTTTAGAGACGATTTCATTGCTTAGCTAGTTTTTACTTGTTTTATAAACTTAATTGGAAATAATCTAATCTTAATTTTACTTATTTAACCTAGGTGTTTCCATATTTAAAACCGGCACTATCCGTTTTATGAGTGATACATTTCTCAAATCACTCACTTTTTTCTTAGTTCTATTTTTGGACTTACAAGAAATGCAGTAGAGAGGAGCTTAAAACAAGAATATTTCTTAACTACTCGCCAAAGCTAATTACAAAAACGAGCAAAATCACTCACTTTTCGAATTGTGCCTTAAAACCGAATAATTTATATATCAAAATGTATTTCATAACACTATCATTTAGAGGTGATAGTTAGATGGTAAAAAAGGGAAGATCTGGATCATTTATAAAAATAGAGCAGTTAGAATTGCACCGCTTGGCGCATTATGCTTTTTTCATTGGTGTTGCTTTAGCTATTGTTGTCGGTATTTTTCATCGAGTCTTCGATTCTTTATTAGGAGTAGAAGCATCTAGGGTTTATGTAACTACTTTTGTTATTTTAGGAACTTTAGTGGGCTTATTTAACTTAACCGTAAAAGAAACAGTGCCTTTCTTAGTTGCAGCAATTGCTTTAATGCTAGCAGGTATTGTTAATTTAAACCTAGTTTACGGTGTCGGCGACATCTTAAGGCCAAGTTTAAGTAACATCGTTGTTTTTGTAGTGCCTGCAGCAATCATCGTAGGTATGAAAACAATCTGGAGATTGGCTTCTAAATAAGTTTTTAATTATTTTTTTGATATTTTTTATTATTCTTATTTAATTATTTATAAAGTGGGGAAAGTAATAAACCGGGTGTGGTTCTTTAGCATACAAAAGTTTTTAACTTAATTTTTTACCCTTGCTTACCGGGTGTAGAAAATCAAAGAACAACTTCAAGAAAAAAGCTACGAATGTCCTTGCTGTAAATCTAAATTTACTTCTTTTTTATTTTCTGGGTTAATTGCAGTTTATTGTCATTTTTGCCATGCGCGTATGAAAATTTAACGATAGTTTTAAAGAACCAAATCTAAAAAACAGAACATTTAAAAATCTGTTTTTAATGGTAATTCTATGAATGATATTTTGACTATAATCGGTTTGACTTTCCTGCCTTTGCTGGAGTTAAGGGCATCTATTCCTTACGGGCTGTTTAATACTGATTTATCTTGGGTAACTGTCTTTATAGTCGCGGTTCTGGCAAATATCGCGCTTGGTCCGTTATTATACCTGTTCTTGGATAGATTTGTCCATATTTTTCTGCACGTAAAAATAATCAACAAATATTATCAAAAAATAATTATTCAGGCACAGAAGAAAGTTAGCAAATACATAGAAAAATATGGTATTATCGGTTTAGCGATCTTCATTGGCGTTCCTTTGCCTGGTTCAGGAGTGTATTCTGCAGCTTTAGGTGCATATTTTTTAGGATTTAAATTTAAAGACTTTTTTTGGGCAACCATAATTGGGGTATTAATTGCCGGCGTGATTGTATTAGCAGTTTGTACTTTAGGCAATGGGGCTTGGGATATCTTTGTAAAAAAAGTTTAAATTATCATGGCTCTTTTTGTGCATAAAAATAAACAATATAAGAACAAGTTTAAGATTAATTCTTACACGCCTTTAAGTTCTCTTCCGATTTCTTTTACTTTTTCAATTCTTTGTTCCAGAAGAGTCATCTTATCTTTAGCCGAAGTTTTCTTTTTAACTAAGAGAGCTTCTTTCCTCATCAATTCAGAAATTTTATCTCTCAATTCAATCTCTTTGGTTTGGGTAGACCCCAGTTCACCGGAAACATCCTGCATCTGTTTTTCTAATTTATTCTTAGCAGAACGAAGAATTCGTAGTTCTTTAGTTAAATCCATTACTGCTTGATTTAACAAATCTTTTTCTTTTTCAACTTCTTTTTTTGGAAGAGGAAGGGTCGGTGTTTTTTTCACGGTTTTGATTACCTTTTTTTCAATTTTCTTTTTAATTTTTTTAGGCAAAATTGCTTTTTTTTCCTTAACAGCAGCTTTTTTAATTATCGGCGTTGTTTTTTTATTTTTTTTAATCTTTGCAACTTTTTTTGTTTTTACCGCTTTTAATTTTAAAGATCTTTTTTGAGGGATGGTCGCTTCATTTTTTTTTATGCAAGTGCCATTTTTTAAGTAAATATCCGCTAATTCTTCATCAATATCTTTTAAAGATTGATTAAGCTCTCCACATTCTTCATTAACTTCTTGTTTGTTGCGCTTAAACTTTTTAAAAATGTCCCTAAAGCCCATCAAATAGTCACTCCTTTTTCCTGTTTAACATTAAACATTATTCATTTATAAATCTTTTGGGTAGCCGTAATACTTCAGTAACCTGAAGCACTTTTGAGTATCTCCTGCATTTCCAACAA
>JBBSWB010000081.1:0-6084 GCA_038046465.1 Nanobdellota archaeon | reverse complement strand
CAGGGCAACCTGAGGTAGGCAGTATTTTTACTTAAGACTTTCTACAGAGCCGTTTTTACCAAAAGTTTAATAAAAGACGCTCTTCAATAGGTTTTTATGGCAAAAACCGATACTGAAACTATGGAAAAGATTGGATTTCATAAAGGTTCTTTAGCAACCTTAAGCAAAGAAAGAGAAGAATTTATGCGCATTTTGCAGATTGTAGAGCAATTGATGCAGATGCACATTAAAGAATTAAAAGATTTGGGCGTTGACTTAGCGGCCCAAGTCAAAGAAGAAGCTAAGAAATTAAAAGGCAATAAAGCCATCGAAGATGTGTTGAATTAATTTATCAATTTTTTAAAGAAGCGAAGGTGTTTTGGAGGAAATAAACATGACATTAGAACAAAAGATTGAAAATATTACTGGAAATTTAAGAGACGCTTACAAGCAAGCAGTTCCCGGCACATTGTTACACGTTGACGAATTAATGCGCGAACGTATAACCAATCTAGAATTAAGAAATTTATGGTTTTACACTCCTGACGGAGCAGTTGATTCTATGGACGGAAAGACTCCTACTTTACGAATTACTAGAGAAGCAGTCAATCCTATTTTAAAAAATATTGATGGTGCGTTTGGTCAGTTAGTCAACACCGGTAATTATAACGTTCTTCCTGCTGATTTTGAAGCAGTAAAAGCTGCCGTGGATACGGTAACTATTAATTTAACTAAATTAGGATTACAAGGCAATAACGATGAATGGGGTTATCTTGCAGTGGACACATCAAAAGCAATCACAAAATATAATGCTGAAGCACAGAAATTATTGCGAAGGGTCTTTGGTCCAACCGATGATGATTATACTGCTAATATGGAAATGTTAAGAGAATCGCCTCAACGAATTAAAGAAACAAGAGTTTATGTTTTGAATCCGAATTATGTTAAAAAACACGCAAAAGAAAGTCCAATTGCGCGGGCTTGTTGGCTCAACGATTTCTACGACTACTCTAGCTTCATTGCCGATGTACGAGATGTAGATTATCACGACGCTGCTTTGCGTGGGGTACGTGCGAGCGATAGCGAGCTTCAAGGCACCGCAGGTGCGCCGAAAAACGAAGTTCCATCTGATTCACAGGAAATGCGGGAAGTAATTGCTCCGACGATGGAAGAGATTTTAGCGTTATCCAGACCATATGTGTCTCAGTTTGGTTGGGAGCAATGGCAACAGGATTTACAAAAAAAATTTAACTGATTTTTTCTTTTATGATAAAAAACCAGAAAACCATTGACTTTAGTCAATGTCCACAGAAAACAAATATTTTTCTGGGACGCCAAAAAAGTCGTTGCTTTTTTGAGCGGATGAATGGTTTGGTTTTTTAGCATCCTAAAAATGTGTAGTTTAGAAACCGTCTCTTTTCAAACCTCGTCCTTTAGGACGAGGTGAGACGGTTTCACGCATTTTTATGATCTTAATTCTTTTTCTTTAAATGATAACTTCTCCGCGATGAATTTTAGGCAGGAAATTAATGATATTTTTCTCTTTATACTTTGCACAGCCCAGGATATCATTTTTATATTTTAATAAAACAAATTTACTTTCTTCTCCCAACTCCTTAGGCAAATCTTCTCCCAGAAAATATTTTTTTAGTTCTGCTGCAGTTAATTCTACTACGTTTTTTAGTTTTTCCAAGCCCTGTTGGGCTAATAACTGCGCGCCTTCTTTACTTAACCGGATTTTTCCGTCTTTCATCTCTGCAAAGCATAAGCCTACTCGGTCAATCCTTAATTTTTCCAAATCAATCCTGGCTACATCTTTATTTACTAGAAATATTTTTTCTTTCTCGCTGAGCAAGTAAGCATAATTTTCTTCCGGAAAATACCCGTAATCTCTTAGGATGATCTCTTTGATTTTTTTTACTTCATGATTATTTAAGATTTTTAATTTTTGCATTTATTTTATCCTACGCCCCAAACCGGGTTATTCTTTCTTTTTATTTCAGCAATTTCTTTTAACACGTCAATTTCCATTTTAGTTAAATGTTTTTTTAACTCTTTTAGTTTCTTGTAATCTTCTTCTGAAATATCTGTATACAGAAAATCTCCTTCTTCAATCTGCCGGCCCACCGTCACTCCATCCATGGCCATAGCTACCTGTTTCCCCTGCTCAGCGATAGTCAACGATTCTTTCTCTGCTTCCATGCTTTTAACTGAAGAAATCCTCGTTCCGTCCACTTTCATGATTGGGTCACCCGACCTGATTCGGCCAATTTCTATTTCTACCCCGACAATCGCCGGATTATTTTGCCTAAAAGTATACCCTTTCAAGATAGCAAATTTACAGGGTCGGACTAATTTACTTAATTCTTTTAATTCAATCTCTTTCTTGAGCCTTTCTACAAATTTCTCATAATCTTCGATGGTTTTATAGATAACATTATGGTTGATAACCGTAAGCTCTTTAGATTTAGCCAACTCTTCGATTTCTGCCGGAATTTTAATGTTAAATCCTAACAGAACGCCCATAAATAAGTCTTTTTCTTTTAACATCTCTAATTTAGAGAGGTCTTTTTTAGTAAGATCACCCAAGGAGGAAGAAGAAATAGGAATCTTTTTTTCCTGCAATAAATTTCGCAACGCTTCCAATCCACCGATAGTATCCGCCTTAATGATAACCCCTAACTCTTCACCCTCTTCAATAATAATTTCACCGATTTCATCCTGTACTTCCTGCTTTAATTGTTCTACGTCTTCTGCTTTGCCAGAACAACTGCGGATGGGCATACCGGCAATAGCTGCAGCTAATCCCGGAGCAGAAATCTTTACGCCCGTAGCGGCAGTTACTTCTTTAACACTTTTGAAGGGGCTTTTCTTTTCCCGCATTTCGGCTAATTCTTCTGGTTCAAGTAAAGCTCGCACCTTTACCGTGAAAGCACCATTAATATTTCCAACGACTAAAATATCATTAACTCTTAATTTACCATTGTAAATAATAGCATCGATAACTGTCCCTAATCCTTTTTCTTCTTTTACTTCTAAGATAGTTCCTTTGGCAGGAATATTTTCATCAATTTCTAATTTTTTTTCTAAGAATTTTTGCGCCAGCCCAGTTAAAACCATTAATAATTCAGGGATTCCTTGTCCAGTATGGGCAGAAACAGGAACAATAGCAATTTGTTTGGTATAATCATCTACGCGATCAAATCGTTCTGCTGGAAATCCTTGTTCAGCTATTTGAGCAACGAGCTCATACATCTTTTTCTCGAATTCTCCCTGGATAGAATAATCTAAGGCGTTAAGGTTATCCAATAAATATTTAGTTTTATCATAAACCCATCCGTTAATTAAATCAACTTTATTAGCGGCAACAATAAAAGGCACTTTATTGGATTTTAGAATACCAATTGATTCTATGGTTTGCGGTTTAAATCCTTCATTGATATCGACGACGAGAATAGCAATGTCGGCTAAGCTTCCTCCCCGCTTTCTTAACGAAGTGAAGGCCGCATGTCCCGGAGTGTCGATGGCCAAAATGCCCGGAACGGTTAATTTTCCTTTAAATACATCTAAAAGTTTGCCGCAAATTTTCTTGATGGTATCGATAGGAATAATGCTTACTCCAATCGCTTGAGTGATGGCACCGGCTTCCCCTTTAGTAACGGCAGTTTTCCTAATTTTATCTAACAAAGAAGTCTTGCCGTGATCTACGTGTCCTACTACAGTCATGAGTACTTTTCTGGTTACCATACCTTTGTTTTGATTGCTTTTCTATTTAAATTTATCCTGGTAATTTTTGGATATTAATAAGAGGTTTATTGTTGCTGTGTTTCCTACATTAGCAAATCAAAACAAAGAATCAAGAAAAGATTTATAACTTTTTTTTCAATTTCTTAACAGAATGGTTGATAAAATTTCTTTTGACTTAAATAATCCGCCGCTTTTTGATCTAAATAAGCTGTTTAGCATCGATGCACTGGTTAACCTTAAAGTTTGCGGAGCGCCAACCGATTTTTATGAAGTAATCCATAGATTACCTGATAAGATTTATTCCAAAGGCAGTATTTTTGTAGTAGTAGATGAGTTGGGCCTGCCCCTAGATACCCGTGCAGAAAGATATGATAAATTTGAAAACGAAATTGCGAGATTAAATCGTGGGCAGATAGTTGGACGGCCAGCAACTCAAAAGGTCGCTTGCCCGAATGTTATTATTCCAGAAAATGAATTAACTTTATTAACAATCTTAAATACAATCAGAGAATATAGCACGATTGAAGATATTGTAGATGTAAAGTGTTCTTATAGGAATATGTGGTAATAAAATTAATTCTAAGAGAAAAACCAAGCGTTAAATTACTATGAACTAAATTTTTCCAACACCCTTAACCCTGCGCGTTTCTGTTCTTTCTTTTCTAGATAGGTGTAAGGGATATGTATTTCTTTTTTGCTGTTTGGATCTAAACCGGTATGATACATGCAGGTAGAAACAGTCATAGGCGTAGGGGTAAATACTTGTAAATAGACATTATTTAACCCTTTAATTGCCGTCGCTAATTCTTGTGCTTCTTTAATTCCTGAACCGGGATGGGCAGTAATAAAATAGTAAGACAATTTTTTGCCGCAATGCAGTCCGCGGAAAAATTCTAAAAATTCTTTAAAATTGCCTCGATCTTTATTCATTAACTGCAATACTTTTTTATTAACATGTTCAGGAGCAATCCTAATGGTGTCATAAGTGTGGTATTTAGCTATTTCTTTAATATATTCTTTTGGCGCTAAATCATAGCGTACTCCGCTGCGAATATATACATTTTTAATTCCGGGTATTTCTCGCGCTTTTCGTAATAAATTTAACAGACGAGCATGGCTGCGGTTAAGCGTTTTACAGTCGAGACATTCTTTATGACATTTATGGCAGTCCATTCCATACATATTCGCGGTAGCTCCGCCCAAATCATCAACATTTCCTTTAAAATAAGGCAGCCGGGCGAATTTTCCGATTTCTTTAAGGATGGATTCTTCGGAGCGGGAAATAATTTTGTCCCCCTGAATCAATTTCAAAGCGCAGAAATTACAATTCCCAATACAGCCTCGATGAGTAACTACACTAAATTCAAATCCGCGTAAATTTTTACAGGGAATTTTTCTGGTAAAAGGCAGTTCATAATATTCATCTAAATCTTTAGGGGTATAAGTTGGGCTTTTGTATTGTAGGATATATCTTTGCCCAGTTTTTTGTGCTAAATTAGTATAATTATTCAGCAGCAATTGCATATCACAAAACTTTTCTTTAGAAGCAGTTACTTCTTCTTCACTAGGCAGTTCTTGAAATCCTGCAGGAAGAATTCTGCTAATTATACAAGTGCCTTCAATCGCTTCCAAAGGTAATTGTTCAGTTACTCTTCGGGCAATTTCCAAGATTTGTTTCTCGCCGTTTCCATAGACCAATACATTCGCTCGGCTGTCAAATAGAATAGATTTTCTTAAGCGGTTTTGCCAGTAATCATAATGCACAAATCGTCTTAAACTAGCTTCCGTTCCCCCCAGGACGATTAAAGAATCCTTAAAATTCTTTTTAATCCAGTTGCTATATACAGTTACGGCTCGATCAGGAGCATATTTATCCGATTCATTATTATTTTCGGCATAAGGGTCTTCACTGCGTAATTTTTTAAGAGGAGTATAATTCTTAACCATAGAATCGACCGCACCACTGCTTACGCCAAAGAAAAGTTTAGGTTTGCCTAATCGTTTAATTTCTTCTTCGGTGGTAGGTATTTCAATTACTCCTACCGTATAACCATATTTTTCCAACAGCCTTTTCAATATAGCTATACCTGACAAAGGGTGGTCGAAAAACGTTTCCCCGGAAACAAAGATGATGTCATATTGCATTTTAATGTTGAAAATGAAAGCTATTTTTAAATGTACTGTTTTGTTACTTTGCAGTAATCCCTAACCAAACATTTATAAACCCCGCCTAATTTTCACATTTGAATTTATGCTTATGGAGGCTTAATATGACATTAGAACAAAAGGTTAAAAATATTCCCGGAAATTTAAGAGATGCGTACAAGCAAGCAGTTCCCGGCACATTGTTACACGTTG
>JBBSWB010000080.1:0-1959 GCA_038046465.1 Nanobdellota archaeon | reverse complement strand
GCCAAAGCTAATTACAAAAACGAGCAAAATCACTCACTTTTCGAATTGTGCCAAATCAACAAAAGATTTATATACAAATTGCTCTTCTTATAATTATAAACACAAGCTAAATGGGCCTAAATATGGAAAAAATTTGGTTTTCAGTTGATGGTTATACCTCGCGTTTAAAAGTACCAGTATATGATTTTAATCAAAGTATTCGGGACGAAGAAATTGCTAAAACCCAGCAATTATTAAGTAATCCTAAAAATGATCAACAAAGAATTGTTCTTTATGTAATTACGGATGATTCTGTCAGAAAAATGGCTTTTATCATAGATTCAAATAAACGTCAAGCCCTCCCTTCTTACGAATCTGCAAATCCCAAATCGATCGATGAACAGAAACAAAAAACAGTTGGATTTTTAGCCCATCATGATCGTAACGGAATTAAAACTGATGCAACGACAAATTTAGCTTTTTATAAACCAACTTCAACCGAGGAAGAACTGTCTTTAGAAGCTAAAATTAAAGAATTAGAACACGGTAAAAAAGAATAAATTCTAAAGATTGCTTTTTATTATTATTATTATTATTATTCATAAAATAAAATAAAAGATTACCGGCAGCATTAAGCAGCCCATCAGATGATTCTTGCCTACGCCCCAAGAAGAGGCTACTAAACCTATAGCTGTTGCCGTTAAGAGAATAGCTAAACCTAAAACGCCGTCAAAATAAATAGTCAATAAAGTAATAAATGCGATAATCCCTAAAATCAATTTATTATAATTTACTTTAACGATTAAGCGGGCAAAAATCTTGGACAAATAAATTGTTAAAATGGTTGCTAAACCTCCCACCACTAAAGCTACACCTAAAAAGACCAGCATCTCTTTCCAACCAATGCTGCCCATAATATCATTTACGGCGACAATCGCTCCATTTCTAGCTTTGTCTAACGCATAAGCAGTGGCAATGGAAATAACCATGTTGGCGGTGTTTATACCTCCAACTAAACTCAAAAAACCTTCATCGCCAATATCGCCGACAACATTGGTAGCAATAATTGCTGCCTGCGAAGAACCAAAGCCCGGCAGAAACGCGGCAATGAAGCCCATCCCCGAAGCCGCAGAAATTGATTTGACCGTATTCTTGTGTGAAATGGTTAAAGGCTGATCTAAATCTTGAACCGGGATTACTGATTTCTGCGCTAAACTGGTTAATAACAAGGACAAACCAAACAAGCCGGAAAGCAGAGGAAATAAAGGCTGGTGTAGATTAGGAATACTGAACACCAGCAAACCCAAACAGCCGGCTAATAAAAAAGAAGTTAAACTTTTCAATTTTTTATGTTTCTCTTTTAAGACCATATACCCCGTAATCAAGATTAACCCATAACCGATCCAACCGCTGACTAAAGGCTGTAATTTGACCATGCTCCAAATAAAAATAGGAAATAAAATTATACCCAACAGCAGGCTACCAAAGGAACCGATAAGAGTATACAGCACGGCCAAATGCCCTGCTCCTTTTTTCAGTAAGCGATGCCCAGGTAATACATTTAAAGCTAAAGCGTCATCTGGCGCACCCAAATAAATGCTCGGTAAAGTGTCTAAAAAAGTGTGGGTAATCGCCAAACTAATAATATATACACCCAAAGATAAAGCAGAAGTAAACTGCAGCAAAAAAGCAGAAGAGGTAACTACTAATACTGAAACTAAATTTACATGGATGCCTGGAGTAAGGCCCGTGATGATTCCCGTTAGCACACCTAAAACTAACGCCACCAATATTTCTAAAAACATTCTTCTCGGGCTTTCACAGCCTCTTTTTATATATTGTTGTGATAAACTGTTATAGTATTGTCATTTTAAGAAAAATAAGCTTTAAAATACAATAAGCAAATTTAAGTTTTTAATACCAAAAATAAAGGCACTATCCGTTTTATGAGTGATACATTTCTCAAATCACTCACTTTTT
>JBBSWB010000079.1:0-12830 GCA_038046465.1 Nanobdellota archaeon | reverse complement strand
CTAATAGCCTACAACCTAAGAGTAATTTTCAAGATGACTTTCTACTAAGCCTATTATATAAGTCTTTCTGATGTTTGGCACAATTCGAAAAGTGAGTGATTTTGCTCGTTTTTGTAATTAGCTTTGGCGAGTAGTTAAGAAATATTCTTGTTTTAAGCTCCTCTCTACTGCATTTCTTGTAAGTCCAAAAATAGAACTAAGAAAAAAGTGAGTGATTTGAGAAATGTATCACTCATAAAACGGATAGTGCCTAAGAAAGTGGGACAAAAAAATCAATTCTTAATGTGCTTTTTTTCGTTTAGAATAATGTTCTTGGACTAAGCCAAGATAAGTATTTAAAACCTCTTGGGGCGTATATAGTTTAGAGGTATCGTAATTATCTTTATTCAATTTAAATTCGTTTACAATCGCATCGATAGCCCCTTTTACTTTGTCCATATTTTCCGGATCGGATAAATGTTCTTTATCTAATAACCCGTGAGTTACTTTTTGGGCATGATGCCCAATCGGCTCTTCCAAAAGCTTTTGTAAGCCTTCTAAGGTAATTTTATTACCAGTTTTTTTTCGGGCTAAACCTTTTTGTAGTTGTTTTCGGTTTAAGCCAGTATGGTATTCGGCAACAATATCTAAGTAAGGATTCCCGTTAGGGTCTTTAATCTTTTTTAATCTCTCATAATTATCATCATCTATTTTTAGAAAACGTTTATGGATATGGTAACCAAGGCTGTCGTATAATTTATCGGCTAATTTTTTAGCTTCTTCCTCATTAAATTCGTCTTTAAAATAATCTACTCCATCTTTAGTATACTTAGCGTGTTTTAAGTAAGTTTCCGTCAACGCCGGACCCATTTGAGTAATATGATGTTTATCGGTAAGGTTAGCTAAGTCCTCAGCAATCTTCTTGAAATCTAATTCTTTTTTCTCTCCTTTTTTATCTCCTTTTTTTGGTTTACCCATAACCTAAAGTAAACCGAGGGGATATAAATACTTTTCTACACCAGAGGTTTATTCATACTAAAACAGAACTATTGCCAACAGATAATAAATGAGTAAAACTTTATAAATACCTTCGTTGGATTACCCTTATGACTTTAGAAAACCTGGTAGATTCCGCCAAAACTTTTGTAAAAAACAATAAAAGTTTTTGCGCCGGTACAACTGCTTTAATTGCCGCCGGAATTGCCGATTGTTATTGTACTTCTACTCAAATTAAGGACATTACTGAAGAAGGAAACCCCATAGCTAGATTAATATTAGAAAATTATGGCATGGCTGGATTAGTTACCCTTAAAACAGCTGCTGTCCCAGTAAACATTTATGTGGCTAAAAAATTTCAGGCAAATGCAGTATTATATTTTGCTGCTGCAGTTTGGACTTATGGTGCATTAAGCTGGTATATATGGCGCTAAGATTAAATTAAAAATAGCTCATTTGTGGTTAATTCTAAGCAAAACCTTTATATACTATAGCTAGTTATATACCTGCTATGGCAACCACAATTCAAGTAAGTGAACAACTGATGGATACTCTTAAAACTAGAAAACAATATGATAAAGAGAGTTATGAAGAAGTGATCTGGAATCTAGTTGAAGATACCCAGGAAATAAATGCAGAAACAAAAAAAGAGATAGAGCAAGCCAGAGCAGACATTAAAGCAGGAAAATTCTACACCCACGAACAAGTAAAAAAGAAATTAGGGTTGTAAAATGTACGAGTTAATCTATTCTCCTGCTGCAGTAAAACAGTTAGGAAAACTTGAGCACCACCTTAAAGAAAGAATTCTTATTGCCTTGGAAAGATTAAGAATTAGGCCCGAATCTTGTGATATCAAAAAATTAGTGGGAATGCCTGGATATAGATTCAGAGTTGGAGATTACCGAGTCATTTTTGATATGGAAAAAGACAAATTGATTATTCTGGTTTTAAAAATAGGACATAGGAAAAATATTTACGATTAACCCGGTTACAGGTTTGTTTTCTTTAGAGCGGGTTCTTCAAAAATATTTTTTGGCAAGAAAGTTTTGCAGTGATATCCATAAAATTCAATCACATTAAATTTCTCAACAATGTCTTTAAACTGCTCCCGAATCTGTAAAATAAAATAACGTATTTTTCCTCTTTCCAAAGACTCGATATCTAATTCTATATCCCAATCCCCCACGGTTTTACTAAATTGTACCACTTCGTCGATGGCTAAAATGTATTCTCGTAATTGCGCTTCTCTTTCTTTGCTGATGTTGTGCAGACGTAAAAACAGCCGGGATTTATTTATACCCAGTTGGTTATAATCAATAATTTGTCCAAAGCCCCTGATAATATTTCTTTTCAGTAAGCTTTTAAAAACCGAATTTACGGTCTTAATATTAAGTTTAGATTTTTTAGCTAATTGAGTAATTCTGATTAAAGGTTCGTCAACCAAATATTTCATCACTTTCATTTCATTAGCGCTAAAAGATTCTCTTTCTCGGTCTCCGCCAAGAATCCTTTCCCGGTTTAAAGCTCGAATTTCTTTATTTTTAGTTAAATAATGCTTAGGGCAAATATAAGTAACTAAATTAAGAATAATTTTGAAATCGTTAAGAGTTGAAATAGATTCAGATAAATTTTTTAATTCTTTATTGAACCGCGAGGGGTTGGGGGAAGCAAATTCGACCACTAAATCAAATTCCCCGGTAAGTTCATAAATAGCTACAACTGAAGAAAGCTTGCTTAATTCAGCAACAATTTTCTCTTTTTCCTGCTCATTAACATATGCACCCCGGAAATAAACCCGAAAAAGCAATAAGCCAAAATAGGAATGATCAAACACGCAATAAGGGGTTTTAAAAACACCTTCCTTAATCAAAGCAGCAATAGCATATTTCAATCTTTGCGGGCTTTTGTGTAGGTATTTGGATAAATCATTTAGTCCCATCCGTGAATTTTCAGAGTGCAACAGGACCAGATTATAATCAATTTTAGACATTTTTATTAGAATTCTTTTAGAAATTAATAAATATTTCCTTTTTTTTGGATAAAAATAAAAAAAACCCACCAATAAGTATAAATATAGGAATATGTATACTAGTCTACATGAAAGAGATGTGTAGAGAGTTTAATAAAGGCGATATCTTTGAAGACTTAATAAGATACCATTGTACCAATAATTTAAATGCCTGCCGCCCCTATATTAAAGATGGGCAAATTCTAGATAATGACAGTAAACCTTTACAAGAAGGTAGCGATTTAAAAACTCCTCACGAAGGATTATTAATTCTACGAAACGGAAGTACTTTATTGGATAAGTTAGTAAATAGTGGCCGAGTTCATACTGAGGATATAGATGTGCCAGTTAAATTAAATACTGAAGAAGACTTTTACAATTTTCTTACTTTTAGAGAAGAAAATGATGGCGTGTATGTTTATGAATCTCAACTGAATCAAATGCGTAGAGTTGGTTATGTGGTTCCACCTAATGGTGCTTCAATAGATGATTCTCTTCCTCGTGATTTTGTATATCAAGCAGGCTGTGATGCTGCAACCCAACGATTGAAATTAGGGACGAAAACGCGGTTGGCTTTAGAATTGACCGCAGAAGAAGGAGCAAAAATTCAGGCTTTCCAGATCAAAAGAAGTTCTTATGGACATTTAGGTATGGGTAAAGTAACCCATATTAATGGCGACGGATTAACCCGAGAGTTTTATTTGGAACATAAGCCCGACCACACCGGACAGTTTATTGATGAAGAACGGGGCATAGTCGGAATATATAAAACTTATCGTAAAGAAAATGGGCACTTAGAATTGGCCGAAGAAGGTTATGTTCATTTTGAAGACGGAGAAATCCAATACGTAAAAAAAAAACTTGAACCTTCCAAAGTAGTTAAAGAAAAACGAAACTATTGTGTTTCTAGTATTGCTGAAACAGTTTCTATATAAAAAATAAAATTACGGCCGCCGGGATTTTCTAGTAATTATAAAATTATAATCACATTTGAACCCGAGTCTCCACCTTGGGAGGGTGGAATCCTACCGCTAGACTACGACCGTATCAGAAAAAGCAAAGAACAAACTCTTTATTTAAATTTTATTGATGTAGAATACATCGTCCTGTAAAATCAGACCCAAACCAGATTTAATAAATCTTGTCGTGATGATCGATGTCTAACAACCGAATCAACTTCTTTTTTTCATCAATTTCATACGTTAAAACAAAAGAGGTATCAATATGTACTCTTCTCGCACCATGCATATCTCCGCGCAAAGGTTTGAAGTGATGCGGATTTTCTAAAATCTGTTGAACTTTTTTATGAATGATTTGCAACCTAGTCTTGTTTTTCTTTGCTAATTTATTAAACAAACTATCCAGCCCTTCAGAAATTTGTAGTTGGTATTCCATATTTACAGATTATATCTTTCAGCAAAATTAGGCGCGTTAACAAAATTTCCTTTTCTTATCCTAGCTAGTTTAGCTAAGTATTCTTTTTTTGCTTCAGGATCGTTCTCAACCATGGATCCCATAAACAGTTCGATCTGTTTACTCATATTAATTCCGTGCTGTTTACAAAAGCCAGAGAATTTAGCGTATACTGCTTCCTGAACATTAAAAGTTTTAAGCACCATATTGTTCACCTTTGTTTAATTTTATTTAATTTTATTAAACTTTATTTAACTTTATTTAAATCTTTCGCTTTAAGAAGAAGGAATCCGTTATTAATAATCTAACCTTTCTTTAAAAAAAATAAAAAAATAAAAATTTATTTTCTTAACGGAGCAGTTTGTACTTCAATAATTTTAGCTAAATAAGCATCAAATTGCTTCTGCGCGAGTTCCATAACTGGTTTAACTGCTGGATTTTTTGAACCAGCACAGTACCGTGTGAGGTTGTTTCCAACAGTTATTCTAACCTCGTCCACCTTAAGATCGAGATTGACGTTATCAAGATACTCTAATTTACTTCCATCTGCTTTTACAACGGTTAAATAGTTATAGTGCCAAAAAGCTGAATCAGTAAATTCTACTTGTTCGTCGCCAATTTTTCCATTAAAGTGATATTCAGGATAGTTATCACACCCAGCTCCGCCTACAGCTAATGCGCCCGCTAATACTAAATTTGTTAATGTTTTATTGGTCATTTTTGTATCCTCATTTAATGATTTATTTCTTAGAAACTTTTGCTAGTACTTCGTCCAGAGACTGTACATAAGCGCCGACTAATTTATCTACCCCTAAAGGTTTTAGAACCTCGTCGGTTAATTCGGCAGCTACACCGTGCACTGCTTGTAAGTTCTTAATGCCGCCTACATATTTTCCCGGATCAGGACCAAGATCGTATTGTAATACTCCAGATAGTTCTCGATGATAATAAGAATTACTTATTTGTTCTGCCAAGCCAGAAACTACTTTAATATCCGTTCCTTGCTGAGTAAGGGCTTGCTCTAATCCTTTCTGAGTCAAACCTAATTTTTCTTCCATTACGATAGAAATATAACTTCTTCCGCTGTTTTTTTCTTTAACTGCTTTCAACTGCTTGAATAAGTCTGGAGTCATTCCTTCATAACCAACCCTAAGGTGTAAATGTAAAGCTAATTCTTCCATAACTCCTGCAGCCAAGTCCTGTGCAGAAAAATTGCCGTTAAAATAACTCACTCCGTCTTTTTCACTTTTGATTGCATTCAAATAGCGGTATAGAATTGCTCCTTTTAAGTCTGATAATTTTAGATTTTCACGAACAGCTAAGAATTTCTTGTTTTCCGGAGTTATAGCTACTGTTCCTTTAGGGACAAATAACTCTCCTTTTCTTTCCATTCCTGGCGGAGCAGGTAATTCATCAACATTTTTTGACATAGGTTATCACTTTAGAGTAACTATTTATAAATCTTTTGGTGGTTTTTTAGGGTACAGGCAAATTTAAAGCTAAACACCTCAAGAAAAAATTAGAAGATTAATTGATTTTATATTTATCGTCTTTAGAATCAAAATTGGTTGCAGAAACCGGTACTGGTTTTACCCTAGCAATAACCCCTTTCCGCTCTAAATCACCCAGAACTTCTTCCCTCTGACCTAACCAAGAACGAACTTGAGCTTCATGCTGTTTCCAGTCGTAGTCTCTTATTCCTTGCATGATATCTTCCGGCAAAAACAACAAACCAAACAGAGGCAATGTTTGAAATTTATATAAATCCGCCCTTTTTAATTTCTCATAATCTTGAGCAACTTTCTGCATCCAACCAAAAGCATTAGCATTTACATGGAAATATACTTTTTCCCTAACTTCTGCAGAAATATTATCATCAACCTTAGCCATTGGAAACACGGCAGTAATATTAATTTCACCAAGATTAAAAATATCTTCTAATGTAGGAAGTACAATATCTCCCTGCCCTCGTTGATGTTTATAATAAGACAAGGTGTTTACAATTTGATCCTTTTCAGTGCCAATTAAACAGGTTCCTGAGTCCGGAACTTGGTATCCATAATATTTTGGTTGAGTCATTTTCTGCTTAACGATAATCAGTATATTTAAAGATAATGAATTTTAATTCGTAACCGATTCACAGCTCAAACTCAGCTAATTTCTGGATATTCTTGTCATCATCAGCCAAAGCATACTGCACTACCTTTCTAAGTGTTCCATCTCTTTCTAAATCAACGCTCACAAAAGTACGGTGAGGAATGTACATCAGTGGCCGCAACGAACTTGGATCAACTAATTCGAATTTTCCCAAATTGCCGGGGTTAACTACTAAAGTAAACTGTCCGGTTTTTGGATGCTGATAACCGACGAGCCCTTTAATGCTGTGTGGATTTCTGCCACTAGGTCCGGCTTCGTGCACGTGCCCGCATAAGATTAATTTGGGGCTTTTCTTTAAATTTGGATTGCTTAAATACTTACCCAATCCCAATGCCCCCATATGCCTGCCGTCATAACGGTTATCACACATCTCTAATGGGGGAGTGTGCACTAAAATTAAATCTGGGTTGCTTTCTTCTAATTGGGAACGCAGTTTGTTTTCATCAAAATCCACAAGCTCGCCAAATTGGAACAGAATTTCTAAATGCAGTGCAAACACATCTGAACTACCATAACCAAAAACTTTTGCGTCTTCTAAATACACTTCTTGTTCATGCATATTTTGCTTTCCAAACACAGTTTCAAATTCAGTTTTGCTGTCGTAATTGCCGGGAATGACCCAATAAGGAATTCCTGCTTGTTTCAGGAGAGTGTTCATTTCAGTATACATGGAAGAAGTATGTGCTCTTTTCTCAGCAATAAAGGTTTCCGCATCTTTAGTAAGCAAGAAATCATCTAAACTTTTTTCGGTATAGGGGCGTAAGGATAAATCTCCCAGAACAAAAATACCGGCTGCTCCTTTCGCCTGAACAAAATCAGTAAAGACGGCTAAAGCTGGTACATCGTCATGGATGTCGGAACAGACGTAGTATGTTGAAACCATTTGATTTAAGTTTTGGATTTCTTTTATAAAAGTTTTTAAAGTAAATGATAAAAATTCATGAAACCTTTAAAACTAAGCGGGGTTTAACACCAATATGAGCGGAGAAAAAGAAACTTTATTAGAAAAGATATTGAAACCGGTTAGGATTAACCCTGCAACCTTAGGAATATCTCTAGCCAATTTTGGATTATGGTATATGTTGGGCGTTTCTGACCGTACAATGGACCAACTTCCTCTGCAACTTCTTTCTGGCGGAGTTGGGGGTTTATGGGTGGGCATGTATCTGTTTGGAGTTCATAATTATTTCAGAGATAGGAGAATTTTGAAAGAACGCGGTTTTGATAAACGACACGGAAAATTAAGAATGAGGCATTATTGTGATAGGCAAGCATTTAATGTTGCAAGTATTGAAACTGGATACAGAAACGAAGTAACCGACTTAATTCGGCAAACACCAACAGAAGAAAAACTACATTGGTATCTCCCCCACATTTAAAGTTTAGTGATTCGAGCAGAATTCCTTTTCTACTGACAAAATTGTCGATTGACCAAAAAGTCCCACTACCTAGCAAAACAATTATAAAGTATGTAAACTATGAATTGTAAAGCATAACTACAAAGTCACAGCAGGGAGGAAAACAATGGCTAAAAAAACATCCAAATCTATTCAACCTAAAAGTATTAAAACCGCAAATAAGCAAGACTTTCCGGGGCTTCCTAAAGATCTGCCTCCGGAAGTGGAAAAGAAATTAAAAGCACTGAAAGGTAAACTGGACGAGTTTAAGAAAAAAGTTCTGGATAAATTTGGAGATTATATTGTTGGCATCTCTTTGCTTCCTCCTGAAAAACTTCCCAAAGAAGAAGATAAAAAAGAAGCAACCGAAAAAGATGCCAAAGAAGAAAATAAAATTCCTCTTTTAGTTGTAGTTGATGACACTACTTCTCAAAAGATGTCTAAAGATGAATTATATACAAAATTTTCTACTATTATCAAACAGATTGCTGAAGAAGTTGACAAAGAGATTATCCCTCAAAGCATATTGTTAACTGATTTATGGCAGAATTGTTATGATGCTAAATACGAATTAAATAAATTAATTTCGCTGGGCGCACCAATTTATGACACGGGAATGTTGGCAGCAGTAAAAATTGCTGAAATCCACAAAACCATGGTCTTAAAGAAATTTGAAAAATATATTCTCAGTTACGTCTTAGCAGGTTCATTAACTCAAGGAAAAGCTACCCCTACCTCAGATATTGATGTGTGGATAGTAATTGATGATACTGACGTTAAAAAAATGACCCGTGCAGAATTGAAAGATAAATTAAGAGCAATTATCATTGGCATGGGCATTGAAGCAGGAGAAATGACTGGAATTAAAAATAAATTAAATATCCAGGTGTACATTTTAACTGATTTCTGGGATTCCTTAAAAGAAGCTAACCCCATCATCTTTACTTTATTAAGAGACGGCGTGCCTTTTTACGACCGAGGAATATTCATGCCTTGGAAACAATTGCTGCGTATGGGCCGAATTAAACCAAGCCGAGAAGCTATTGATCTATTCATGAGCACCGGTGAGCAAAGCATCAATAGGGTAAAATCAAGATTAAAAGAAATGGGTATGGAAGATACTTTTTATGCTATCTTAACTCCGACGCAAGCAGCGATAATGTTGTATGGCTTGCCTCCGCCGACGCCGAGAGAGACTCCCGAAGTATTGGAAGAGATTTTTGTCAATAAAGAAAAAATTCTGGAAAAAGAATATGTAGATATTCTTCGAAAAAACGTGGAACTAAGGAAAAAGATTGAACACGGGGATAAAAAAGAATTAAGCGGAACCGAGCTAGATGAATACATCAAAAATGCGGATAAATATCTAAAACGAATTAGAGAATTGTTTAAAGATATTGAAGCAAAACATAACGAACGAAGCATTTTAGTTTTATATGACGAAGTTATGACTATCATTAGAGACGTATTGAAATTAGAAGGCATTGAGAAAGCTCAAGACGAAGAAATCATTAAATTATTTGAAGACGAGCTAATCTCTACCGGCAAAGTGCCCGCACGGTACTTAAGAGATTTAAACGAAATTACTGATGCCAAACACCAATATGATGACAAAAAATTAACTAAAAGCACGATTGAGAAGGCTCAAAAAGGAAGTACTGGATTAATCAAGTTTTTAATCGAGTACATGCAGCGCAAGAGAGGAAAAGAATTAGAACGGGCCAAAATTAGGGTTAAACATGGCGAGAAATATGGGGAAGTTACTCTGATGGACGGAATTGCTTTTATCATCCATGATGTTGATGCTAAAGAAGTTAGAGTTGAGAAAGCTCAGATTAATTCCGACGGCAGTTTGGGGATTCTGCAGGACAGCACTTTAGGAGAATTTGAAAAAGAGTTGGCTCGATTTAAATTTCCCGAACGGGTTTTCATTAAAGAGCCTTTGTTTGAGAACTTAAAGAAAATCTTTGGCCGGGATGTAGAAGTGCTGATGCATTATTGATTTTTTTATTTTGTTTTATATTTAATTTTGTTCTTTTTTTATTTTTAGATTTGTGTTTTAAGTTACTATTTTATTTCTTAATATTTATAAAGTTGAGAGAGTCTGAAACCCTATGGACGAAGAAATAGATGCCCGCCGATTAATTATTTTTGAAAAAGAATTAGGGCTTTATTCTGCTGCTGGCGCAATCTGTTCTTATGGAGATGTAATTGATTTCGTTGAAGGAGAAAAACAAGGGGTTGTTATTGCCGATACTTGCGGGCACTTAGAATCTTGCGGCCAGAAAATGGCTCAGTTTTTACGCCAAGAGATTAAAACTGGGTGGGGAATTGAAGGAGATGCTGAACAGAATCTAGAAAAATTAGGACAAAAGTTATTTGATCTTCGCGGAGGTAAAAACAGACCCTATAGTGATGAATGGTATGACTGGGTTTCTGCTTCTTATACTCAATTTTCTAAAGAAAAGATCTCTTTAGCGATGGGTGGGGGTCTAGGAGAAACTTTAATTTTGCGGGAAGATTGTTCTTTAGAAAGTATTCGAATGAGGGGAGGGGTTATCGATGAAGATTATTTAGAAGGGCACGATCCAGTCTATGAAACTACGCTTCAAGAAACTGAAGTGATGTTATTACAATCTGACGGATTATTAGGAAATATCTATAAAAATTATTGGAAACATAAATTAAAAGACAAAAACGAATTTGAATTAAAAGAAGTTATCGGTTATAATAAAGGACATTTGGTAAGCATTCTAGCAGAAAATCGTGATTGTTCTCCCAGCGTAATTAGAGATGCTCTCGTTTCTAGGCTGTCTCAATATTTTGGTCCTCTTTTTATTAGGGATGATGATGTTACTTTTGTAGTTGTGAAGATAAATCGATAAAACTTATAAACAACTTTTTCCTAAGAGGATCACGTTAGAGTAGAATAATTCATTTCTTAACTCAGTATTTATTTCTTGATCACATAAAATAATTCATTGCTGAATTCAATAATTTTAACTTCATAATTTAAACGCTGGCACATTAATTCAATCCATTTTCTTCTCGGATAATTCATTCTTTTTCCACTCATAGTTTTGGTGGGAAAACTAACAACTACAAATTTTGCGGGAACTTTGCGGATAATTTCTTCGGTTACTTTGTGCCCTTTTCCCTGGTCCAGAATATCAGTCATCTTAAACAAAAAACACAGGTCTGCGGGTGGAATGCCGGTTAAGTTAGAAATATCCAATACCTTTCCCGTTCCATTAAAAAAGGGGTTTTTCTGATGAATTTGTTTAAAGAATTTATTTAACCGTTTAATTTCATCTTTGCTTAGATCATAAGCATAATAATCCAGCTGTTTTAATTTCATGAACGAAATAGAAAAAGGATTAACCCCGCAGCCTAAATCAATAATCGATTTGGGTTTATTAGTAATTTCAAACAGTTTCCGATAAAGTTCGGGATAAAAAGATAATCTTTCTTTAGTTGAAGAATGCATCTGCAAGATTTCTTCAGCGGATCTCTTTTTTGGATCTAATTCTTCCCTAAATAAACCATAAACTCTTCTCAGCCTGGCCCGTACTCCTTTAACAATCTGTTTGTAATTAGCCGAACGGGGATTTAATTGTTCTGGAGATTTTAATTTGGGATTTTGGCTTAAATAATGCTGTAATTCTTTGCGGACAAAACTCTCGCTGATCTGGCTTAATTCTTTCTTTTTTTTAATTGCTTGGATTAATTCCCTCATTATGGTCGTAATAGTAAAAGGATATAAAAACCTTTTTAAATAGATAAAAAATGGTTTTACTATGGTTAAAAATAAGTCTGTGCAGTTGAAAGAGGTTTCTAAAAAAGTTTGGCAGTTCTTTTGGAAAGACGATTCGGTGTGGAGTTGGTTGGCTAATATCGTCGTTGCTTTTGTAGTTATTCGCTTTTTAATCTATCCGTTGTTGGGCATAGTCTTAGGGACTAGTTTGCCGATTGTTGCAGTAATCAGTGAAAGCATGGACCACGGATTATATAATGGAAAAATATGCGGGCAGGAGTTTGCTGAATTTAAGGATTCGTTTGACCATTACTGGGAAATTTGCGGAGGATGGTATGAAGATCAAGATATTTCTAAAGCGCAATTCCAACGCTTTCCTTTCCAAGACGGATTTTACAAAGGCGATGTGATTATTCTGTGGCGGGCCAATAAAGATAATCTGGAGTTAGGAGATATCTTAGTATTCCAAGGAGATAAACCCCAGCCCATCATTCACCGCGTGGTCAAGATCTGGGAAGAAGACGGAAAATATTTTTATCAGACTAAAGGCGACCATAACAGCGATAGTATCTCTGGCTACCTGGGCGAAACCAAAATAAATGAAAAACGATTATTAGGGAAGGGAATTGTTAAAGTGCCTTATTTGGGCTGGCTAAAGATTCTATTTGTAGACGCAGTTAGGCCGTTAGGAATAAATATACAAAGGTAGGCTACATTCTAATATTTATTAATAAAGTAGTTTTGTTAAAATTGATAGGAATATTTAAATAGTTATATAAGTTTATACACCCAATGCAAGAACTATTAATGAAACCAAAGGACATATTACATTACCCGCAGTTAGATACAGTACTGATGGTAGAAAAATTTATTTATAATAATAGCGGAGAATTTAAGAAAAAATCTCTGTGGGAGCATTTACCTAAACAAATGATGTATCAAACTTTCTGTGTTATAATTGATTATCTAACGCAATCCGGAAAAATTGCTGTTGATAAAGAAGGTAAAATTGCTTGGGTTTGGGATCCAGAAGGAGTTAAGCGATATTTAGCGAGGAAAGACCTTTCATGGAATTGACATCCTCCCCAGCCATAAATGGCGGGGATTCCCTACGAGGGAAGTAAAA
>JBBSWB010000078.1:0-5389 GCA_038046465.1 Nanobdellota archaeon | reverse complement strand
CTCAGGGCAACCTGAGGTAGGCAGTATTTTTACTTAAGACTTTCTACAGAGCCTAGTTTTAACTAACTAAGTATTTTATAACGATTTTCGCAATTATTTTTTAAAATCCCTTAGCTTAAACCTTTTTTATAGTATAACAAGTGTAATAGATTATATAGCTTAAATCCATATAGTTTATTTCCCACATATTTAAAACAATAAAAATAATCCTGTCTTAATGATTGACCGGAAGGAAATAAGTTTGTGGTTAATTAATTCTAGTGATGGTCTGCCGATTAAAAAAACTTTAGCTAGCTTAGATTTAAATAACGCCACAAAACCAGAAATAGATACGCAACTACTGAAAGAATTTTGGTATCCGCAAAAGTTTGGGTATTCTATTGATAACTTTTGCAATATTTTTCTGAATACCAAAAATTTTTTTCAGAGCCTTCTTATAGAAATAGTTCAGAAACAGATCCAATTTAATCCTTATTATAAAATCAAAACGACCGATTTATATAAAGAACTGTTAACTACAGAATTATCTTTTGCTACTGCCGAAGCATTTAGTTGTAAAACAACAGCTGGATTTAGGAAAGATAAAGAAGACGAAGAGACTAAAGACCAACCAGCTATAGCAGCATACTATTCGCCATTGGAAGGTGTGGTGTTAGCTGCTCAGCATAATACCCGAATTAGTACAACTGATTATTTACTTACCCATGAATACGGGCATTGTTTGGATTACTTGCTTAATCCAACCGAATATACCAATAGATCAGCAACCATGGCCGAAGTAATGGCTTTGTTAGTTCAGTATCAGCGAGGATTTAAAATAAATTATTCCCGGGGACCACATAAACGAGCGCAAGAAATATTATCTACTTTAAATCAAACTGAATTTGCGAAACTGGATTTTGCAAACAAATGGCTTTCTTTAAAAAATTTCATCGACCACCAATATATCTTCAAACACCCGGATTTGCAAACACCTTAATTAAAATTCATCCTAAATTCTAATCCGTGTTCAGTAAAACCAAATTTTTTATAGAACTCGTGGATTTCCTGGCGCGCAGATCTACTGGTACAGATTAATTTATAGCATCCTTGCTGTTTAGCTTCTTTGATCACTGCTGTTACAATTTCTGCGCCGTAACCTTTGCGTCTAAAGTCTTCATGCACAAAAACATCTTCCATAAAACCAAAGGGCTGTTGATGTTGGTCATTAGTTAGTATGTACAGAAAGGCTCGAGCAATCGCTTTGCCTTCACTAGTTATAACAAATTTTATCCCGCTGGGCGTAATTTTAGTTTTCTTTATTTCCATTTTTTCATTGAGTTCCGACTAAATATAAAAAATTAATGATTTTAACAAACATTTTTAAAGAAGATTAAAGATTTGTCACTAAATGGTTGAATTAATTATTACGGAGAAGCCTAGCTCAGCAAAGAAAATAGCAGAAGCTTTAGCCGACAGTAAATTAACTCAGAAAAAAAGTAAGCAGTCTTCTTATTTTGAATTGAAACATAACGGCAAAGAGATTATCATCACCTCTGCCGTTGGACATTTATACGGTTTAGTTGAAGAAAAAAAGAACGGATGGGGGTACCCCGTGTTTGAAATCAAATGGGAACCTTCTTTTAAGGGATCAAAAGAACTCAAATATGTAAAAGATTATATTGATAATATTTCTAATTTGGCCAAGACGGTAGATGAGTTTACCATTGCTTGCGATTACGATATCGAAGGAGAAGTTATCGGATTGAATGTTATCCGTTTTGCTTGTAAGAAAAAAGATGCTAATCGGATGAAATTTTCTACTTTGACTAAAGGCGATTTAGTAGAAGCATATGAAAATAAAAGTTCTCATCTGGACTGGGGACAGGCCAATGCTGGAGAAACCCGGCATAAATTAGATTGGTTTTACGGCATCAACCTTTCGCGAGCACTTACTTCTTCCGTAAAAGCAGCCGGATCATTTAAAGTGATGTCCATCGGAAGAGTACAAGGTCCGGCTTTGAAACTTCTCGTCGACCGGGAAAGAGAAATTCAAGCATTTAAGCCCGAACCTTTCTGGCAGATTTCTCTGTTGGGAAACCATAAAAAAGAAGCTGTGGAAGCCTGGCATGAAGAAGATAAAATCTTTGATCCAAAAAAAGTAACCAGTATATTAACAAAAGTTAAAAATCAAAAAGAAGCAAAAATTAAAGAAATCAAGAGGACTAAACGCCAACAGCTTCCTCCAACCCCTTTTAATTTAACTGATCTGCAGTCAGAATCCTATGCTCAATTTAAAATTACTCCAAAAGAAACTTTAGCCCTCGCTCAAAATTTATATTTAGCAGGAGTAACTTCCTATCCTAGAACCAGTTCTCAGCAATTAGATCCTAAATTAGGATTTACAAAAATTCTTGCTGCTCTAAGCAAACAACCAGAGTATGAAAAGATGAGCAAGGAATTGTTAAAACTGCCCTCCGCACAATTAAAACCAAACAATGGAACTAAAACTGATCCGGCGCATCCGGCAATTTATCCGACGGGCATCGCTCCCAAGACCTTAAGACCAAATGAAAGAAAAGTATATGATTTAGTTGTAAAAAGATTTATGGCTACTTTTGCCAAACCGGCAGTAAGGGAAACCATGGAAGTTTTCTGTGATGTAAACGGAGAAATTTTTATTGCTAAAGGAACCAGGACCGTCGAAGAGAACTGGCACGTTTATTACAAACCTTATCTTAAATTAGAAGAGATTACTCTACCAGAAATGAAAGAAGGGGACACCATTGCAATTAATGAAATCGTTAAGCACGACAAAGAAACGCAGCCGCCCCGAAGGTTTAACCAGTCTTCTATTATTAAAGAATTAGAAAAACGCAATTTAGGAACTAAAGCGACGCGAGCAGATATTTTAGACCGTTTATTCCAGCGCGGATATATTGACGGAGTACAGATTACGGTAACGGAATTAGGGATGCGAACTATTGTAGTGCTAGAAAAATTTGCCCCTTTGATTGTCGACGAGAAATTGACTGCAGATTTTGAAGAAGATATGGAAAAAATTAGAGAAGGAAAAGAAAAGCAAGAACCTGTTCTGGAAAAAGCAAAAAAATTCTTGATACAGCTGCTGGCAGATTTCCGGAAAAAAGAAAAAGAAGTTGGAAAAGAAATCTTAAACTCCATTCGGGAAACTGCTGATCAAGCTAATTACATGGGCCCCTGCCCAAAATGCAAAGTTGGGAGATTGATGGTTAGAAGAGGAAAATTCGGCCGGTTCATCGGCTGTGATAAATATCCAGACTGTAAAACAATTTTTAATATACCGCGTATGGGAAAAATTAAATTTTCTGAAAAACAATGCGAACATTGTAATCATCCTATAATTGAAGTAGGCATGGGAAAAAAGAGAGTAATCAAATGTGTTAATCAAGAATGTATGCAACCAAATAAAGAAACAGGAACAGGAGTTGGAAACGAATCTGGAAAAGGGCATGGAGTCGAATCAGGAAAAATAGAAAATAAACCCCTTGCATATCCTGAAGAAGGAATGTTGTGCCCAACCTGTAAAGAAGGAAAAATGGTCCTGAGGAGAAGTTTCTACGGAGCTTTCTTAGGTTGTAATAATTATCCTAGATGTCAAACGATGATGAAAATTAAAGAGGGAAAAGTAGACAAGGACCACCCGATTGTAAAAAAAGTTGAAGCAAAGAAAGTAGGAGCAAAAAAAGTTAAATTAGAAAAAAAAGTTAAATCACCAAAGAAGAATTAAATCATAAAAATTAAATTGCCAAAGAAAAATTAATAGTTAACCATTTAACTGGAGAAAATAAAATGAATCAAAAAAAATCTCAAGACGAAAAAACAGAATCCTTAGAAGCATTTTTAGCCCAATACGAACCAAGAATTGAATCGATTAAACCCGATTATTTTGGTTCTATAATCAATGGAGGGATTGTTGGGGGTGTTGTCGGCGGAATTACTGAAGCAGTATTACAACAAAACACTATCCAAGACGGAGTTATTACTTTTGCGACTATGGCCTTAGGAGCAATAGTTATGTCGACTGCTAAGTATTATACTCATCGCAGAGATCAAAACAATTTAAAAAATATTTAAATCTGTCTTTTAAACTAGCGAAATGCCTAAAAATTGCTGCTGTTCCTTTTGACGTGGCTCATGTAATGATGTCGCGTCCCAGGGATTCTTTCTTCCACACTTCTAATAAATAAAAATAATTTTGACATTAAATTATCTAGCTGATTAGATAAATCTGAAAAATCTTGTGCGGTGAGGAAGCCTAAGTCTTTTGATAAAATTAACAAAACTTCAATTTCTTTTCCTGAACCAAAACTATAGTTAAGAAAATTAAGAAATTCTTTTTTACTCCGTCGCGAAGACCCTTCTGCAATATTAAGCGGAATTGAAACAACAGCTCTCTGCAATTGAGAAGTAAGATTCCTCTGTTCCGATTCAGGAAACTTTTCTGTAGCTTTGTAGACATCAAGAACAAACTGGTGTGCTAAAACATAAATGTGTAATTTTCTATAATCAAGAGGCATAAATTGTAAAAAAGGCACCTATTAATATTAATTATGGTAGTTTAATACGCGATTAATATTATCAATAAAAAAAATGGCTAAAACATAGCTCACGCTACTTTTACCAAAAAGAAGAACTTAGTTTAAAATTCGCCAATTTTCTGTTGAAGTGCTTTAATGTGAAGAAGCACTCGTTGAATGTTTTTAATAACCTTAATTTTTTCCTGCTCAAGATTGTTCTGGCGGTCAAGTTCATCATCCAGATGTGATTTACTACCACTTTTTACATCTTTAACTAAGCGCATTAAGATTTCCGAGTTGTGCTGCAATTGTTTTAATAAACGAGATAAAAAATCAAATAATACTCGGTCTTGGGCAGACAGTCGCCGATAATCTCGATAATTTAGTGGAATTCTTTTTTTATCCAATTGGTTTAACAGATTTAAAACAGTATTCTTTGCTTCTTTTAACCCAGCAAGAGCATCTTCTAAATTTAAAATAAACCTAGAAAAATTAACTGTATATACGGCACCATATCCATCAGTTTCAGTAAGAACATCAGCGAATTTTAAATGCCGAATTATTTGCTTTAAAATAAAGATTAATCTTTTACTGCCCTCAAGGCCCTTTTTGTCTTGTTCCGTTTGTACGCCGAGCTTGCTTGCCAGCCAATTAAATAAACCCATCTTAAAATAGAAACAAACTGACTATAAAAACATTTCTGCAAGCATATAGCTCACGCTACTTTTACCAAAATCTAAGAATACAGAAATTTTACTTTATAAAAATAAATAAAAAATAAAAAAATAATGAAAGACCATATGTAAAATTCAATACGGGTGTGGACGTTAGTAAGCGCATGCTGAACACGT
>JBBSWB010000077.1:0-12489 GCA_038046465.1 Nanobdellota archaeon | reverse complement strand
CTGTTCTGATAGAAGAAGAAGAAATCAATAAAATAAAAGAATTTTTAGAAAAAAAAGAAGGGAATTTTCCATTTCAGATTGCCGGTCCTTTTGCTCCTTATTCCTTTGTAGAAAATGAGAATATATAGAAAATGGTGAATAACAACACCCAAACTGGAATTGTAGAATTAATTGACCGGACTTTGAATAAAGGGGTAATTTTAAATGCTGATTTAATTATTACTGTAGCCGATGTTCCTTTATTGGCGGCAAATTTAAGATTGGCTTTAGCCAGCGTGGAAACGATGTTGAAGTATGGAGTGATGAATGATTGGTTAGCAGCCCAGCCTTTAGAACCTTTAGGAAAACCAAGACTAGAAGAAAAAATGGTTAATGTTAGCCCCCAACTCCGTCTTTGAAATTTTCAGAATGATGAGGTTTAATGTTCTGTTTAATATCCATAATGGAGATGCTACTTATGCAGTAACAGGTTATAATCTCTCTATCTTTGAGAACGGCTGTGCTCTACTTTTACGATTTCCCCGTCTTTTAAATAGACTATTTTGGACAGAACCGCTGGCAATTGTATTCTTTTGAAAAAAAAGTAATAAAAATTAAGGCGAAGAACAGCCAGTTTTTTCTGCTAAAGCGGTAAACGATTGCGCCCCGGCTGCGCTGCTGCCATCAGCAAATTTCCAGGTAGGATAACCTTGAATGCCTGCACTAATACACGCTTGTTCATCGAGGGTACATTCAATATAATTTACTTTAGCAAAAGCTTCCCCAAACATTTCTTTCTGAGACTGACAATGCCCGCACCAAGATGCGCCATACATCTTAGCGCCTTTTTCTGCAAGACAGGAAGCAAATTCATTTAACACTTCTGGATTATTGCTGCAGCTGCTTAGGAAAACAGTGCAAATTAACAGAAGAATTAACATTAATCTTAATCCTGCTGGTTTAATAATAGATTTCATTGAGTTTATTAATCTCATTAATATCACTAAAAATTAATAGATTTATATAGTTTTATGTAATTCATAAATAAAATTTGTATATTTTCCTCTTTTTTACAAATCGAAGTAGGGGATTATTCCTAAAAAAGGTTCAAAAAAGCATACGTTCACTCTTAAATAGTTAAAAAATCTTAATAAAGCACGTATCTTTTAAAGCAAAGTAATGGAATTTAGGATTCAAAAGAAAAAAAATGAGAATATCCATGCTTACCCTACCACGGACCTAAAATTAGCTCAACAATTTGCCCAACAGTTAAAAAATGAGCTGGGCGAGTTCTTAATGAGCGCTATTTTATTTGGTTCTTCAGTAAGAAGAGAAACTTCCCCAGAAAGCGATATTGATGTTTTAGTCATCAGTGATGATACTAGTTTTGAATTAAGTGAAGCTTTAATTGAAACGTACCGAATTATTGTAGAAAAAGCGATTGTTAGAACTTCTCCAAAACTACATGTTACTTCCATGACTTTTACCTCTTTTTGGGAATATGCTAAAGCAGGAGATCCAGTCGTCGTAAATATCCTGCGTGACGGGGTAGCTTTAATCGATACCGGTTTCTTTGAACCGCTGCAGATCTTATTAAAAAAAGGCAGGATTAGACCAAGTGAAGAAAGTATTTGGCGTTATTACGGTAGAGCGCCCCAAACTTTATTAAATTCTAAATGGCATTTATTACAGGCAACCTTAGATTTGTATTGGGCAGTAATAGATGCGGCTCACGCTGCTTTAATGAGAGCTAAAGAAGTTCCTCCCACGCCCGAACATGTTGCTGATATGCTCGAAAAAACTTTCGTGGAACACAAATTGCTGGAAAAGAAATATGTGGAAACGATGCGCAACTTTTATCTTCTCAGCAAGAAAATAACCCACCGGGAAATTAAAGAGATTAAAGGCCCAGAATATGAAAAGCATTATCTGGAAGCAGACGAGTTTGTCAAACGAATGAAAAAGCTGATTGAAAAAGGCAAATTTTAGAAATTCTAACTGCTAACAGGCTTAGTAGAAAAAGTCGTCTAGGCCAAGATTTGAACGAGTAACTTCGATTCGTAAGACGAATTGGTAGCTCAGTTCCTTCGTTAAACTAATTCTATTTTTCTTGAATTAACTCTTTTAGAACTGAACAAGTGAAAGGCCTAGACTTTTTCTACAGAGCCCTGCTAACAAAAACATTTAAGAATAGTTCTCAATTTCTCATCGTTAATGAAAGAAATTATTTTAAAATACGTGCTTAAGAATGCTTTAGACTTTAATGGTAAAGCTAATTCTAAAGTAGTTCTCGGCCAAGTTCTTAGGGAAAAACCGGAATTAAAAAAAGATGTCCCTAAGCTATTGAAAGAAATTGAAAATATGGTTGCTGAAATAGCTCAACTGCCCTTGCCAGAAATTAAAAAACAATTAAAAAAAATTGCTCCGGAATTATTAAAAGAAGAAAAAGAAGAGCAAGTAGAAGGGCCGTTAAAACCTTTGCCGAATGCAATCAAAGGAAAATTTGTAACTCGAATAGCTCCTTCCCCTTCCGGACCCTTTCATATTGGGCACGCTTATGGGGTTTCTTTAAATTATGAATATGCAAAAATGTATAAAGGTAAATTTATTCTGCGGATTGAAGATACCAATCCGGAAAATATCTATCCGCCAGCTTATGAATTATTAGAAGATGATGCTAATTGGTTAACTAATAATGGCGTAGCGGAAGTTTTTGTCCAATCTTCCCGGCTAGGTATTTATTACGATTATGCAGAAAAATTAGTGCAGATGGGTAAAGCTTACGTCTGTACCTGTGAAGCAGAAAAATGGACTGAACAGAAAAACCAAGCTATTCCTTGTCCCTGTCGAAGCATAAATGTAAAAGAAAATATTCTGCGGTATGCAAAAATGTTTAATGAATATGCTGAAGGGGAAGCAGTGCTCCGTCTAAAAACAGATATTAAAGATAAAAATCCGGCTATGCGGGATTTTGCAATTATGCGTATCGTTGAGCATGTTCATCCTAAAACCGGAAAAACCCAACGGATGTGGCCGCTGATGTTATTCTCGGTCGCTATCGATGATCACGAAATGGGCATTACTCATGTGCTTAATGGAAAAGACCATGCTGATAATGCTAAGAAAGAAATGCTAGTTATGGACTGTTTCGGCTGGAAGCATCCCGAATACAAACATTGGGGAAGAATTAATTTTGAAGGGTTTGAATTAAGCACTACTCAAACTAGACGGGCCATTGAACAAAATGAATATGCTGGCTGGGATGATATTCGGCTGCCTTTCTTACCGGCATTAAGAAAACGAGGTTATCAAGCCGAAGCGTTTAGGAAGTTTGCAATAGAGATTGGCTTAAGCTTAAATGACAAAACGGTTAGCATCGAAGAATTCTGGAAAATGATTAATGCGTTCAATAAAGACATTATTGAACCAAACGCCGATCGGTATTTCTTTGTTGATAATCCGGTAGAAGTATCTGTAATTGGAGCTCCTAAAAAAGAAGTAGAATTGGATTTACATCCCAATTTCCCCCAGAAAGGAAAAAGAAAAATTTCCGTAAAAGGAGAAGTACATATTGCTGAAAGCGATTTTAAAAGATTAGGAAAAGGAAAAATTCACCGCCTGATGGATTATTGTAATATTAAAATAAGCAACGGCAAATGGAAATTTGTTTCTGAAGATTATGAAGATTACAAAAATGCTGCTGAAAACGAGAAAGGGTTTATTATCCATTGGCTGCCGGTAACCAAACTGCCTGCAGTAGAAGTGGTGCTAGAAGACAACAGCACTGTTTCTGGCTGGGGAGAAAAGGATATGTTAAACCTGAAAGAAGGAGATTTAGTTCAATTAGAACGGCGCTATTATGCCCGGTTAGATAAAAAAGAAAAAGATAAATTAAGATTTTATTATTTGCATCAGTAAATAATAAATTTTATATAATTTATTAATATAAATATGAAAAACAAAAACTTTTTTTATCAACAATACGAAAAAATAAATTGGGAGAATCAGGAGAAAACCAAAATAAATTCTTTTGTGAATAATTTTATCATTCAAGAAATAATATCTAAGCAGAATAGTTCAAGCATTAAGATTTTTGACATCGGTTTTGGAATCGGGTTCTTTATTAAAATGATTTACAAAAGCCTAAATCCGCTTTACAAAAATATAATTATTGGGGGTTGCGAGCCTTCTGAAAAGAATTATAACCATTTTATAAAAAAGTCCTCAAACTTCAGAAAAGGTGTCGAGCTTAAAACTTACAATAGCACTTTTCTAAACACCAAAACCGATGAAAAGTTTGATTTTATTACTGCGATTTATGTGTTTCCTCATTTTGTATTTGATGAGTTAGAGGAAACCGCTAAAAAGATTAACTTAATGCTTGAACCGAAAGGTAAATTTATTTTGGTTGTAGCAAATGAAACTTATCTTAAAGAAAAATTAGAATCTAGGAAAGATCTATTTATTGAAAGAAACACTTTTGAATTTAATGGAAAAAAGTATAAAGAAATCTTACATTATTCTAACATTCCAAAAATTGGAAAATTAATTGATTTTAATAGGGAAGAACAATTTTATCTTGATTTATTCAAGAAACACGGGTTTAAGTTGGGCCTAAAAAAAGATTTAGATGATAATGGTTTTATTTGCACAGTTTTTGTTTTTCAAAAGAAATAATCAAAAATTTATACAAACATTTCTTAAATTATCTTATCAATTTTTATTTTCTTTGAGAAAAGTTTAAAAGAGCGATTGCTTTGCTAGTTAACATTAAGATATGATATTAAGACTTTAAAACAGAATTAAGATTACTTTTAATAAAAACAGGTGGTTAAAATGGGAAAAATAAGCCGGGATACGCCTTTAGCGGAAATTACTTTACGAAGATACGAAAAACCGACCATGACGGATCGGGAATTAGTTCGAAAGTTATGTCTTTCCGTGGGATTATTGCAGCCGGGAGATTCCCGAGACGTAGTTGTTGATGTGTTCTATATTTTATTAAAAGCAAAGCAGAGTAGGGAAGAATTGCATTCTGAAGAAGTAAAAAACCAGGTCATGGCTTTACGAAAAGGATTAAGCCTGCCTATGTCCGGAATTGCTTCTTCCAATATCCGTAGGCAGCTAAAACGATTAAAAGATCTGCATTTAATTGAAACTAATGCTAATTTGTATCGAATAACTGAATTCAATCATTTGTCTGAAATCTTTGAAGACAAAATTGAAAATTTTATCTTAACTTCAGTCGTAAGCCGAGTAAAGGATTATTTAAAGAAAATCGATGAAGAGTTTTCTTCTGAAAAGAAATCGGTAAAATTGAATACAAAAATAAACACCCCTTTTAATTCGGACTTATTAGCGATGATTAAAGAATCGGGGAAAAAATAAATAATCATAAAACTAATATTTTATTAATAGTTTTAATAGTAATAATCTAGTAACTAACTTAAATAAATACAATTCTAAAGATAAAAAACTAAATAAAAAGTAGATTAAGTAAAAATTAAAAAAATAAATTTATTTAAAAGTTTTATCTAAATAATGTCTTCTTCTGCAACGACAATGAAGTCGCCCGTAGCGATTACGGCAGAAAAAGGAATTAAGATTTGACCTTCTTTGGTTTTTTCTAATTCCATTCTATCGGTATAAGAAGTTGGATTTCTAAGCATTAAATGGATTAATTCTCCTGAGCCTACTTCAAAAATTAAGTCGCCCACTTCTCCAAATTTCTTACCAGACTTGGAAACGATAGTTTTCCCTAGAAGTTCTTTAGAATAATTTTTGTCTTTTTCTTCCATGATGATTCACCCTCTGCTTTTATTATGATATTTTAAGTATTTTAGTGTATTGGAATGAGCCTATATAAAGTTTACGGTATTGAATTATTGATAGTGCGCTACAATAATCTATTTTGGGATAAATTTTAGTTAAAAAGATTTATAATCCTAACGATTTAATAAGTGTTTATGTGGGTGCATAATCTTAATTCGACTTTATTAAAATTAGGTTTTTTAGAAGTCCGGTACTATGGCTTAGTCTATGTGTTGGGATTTTTCTTAGGGGTTTATTGGCTGATCTATTTAAGCAAAAAAGGAAAATTAAAATTAAACGCGGATGAAATTTGGGATTTTGCTTTTTACCTGATGTTGGGAGTTTTAATTGGCTCACGAGTATTTGAAATCTTTTGGGAACCGCATTATTATCTTTCTAACCCAGTAAACCTGCTTAAGGTTTGGGAAGGAGGAATGAGTTTTCATGGCGGTTTAGTAGGAATAGTTCTAGCAGGGTGCCTGTATTGCCGGAAGAAAAATATTTTGTTTTGGAGAATGGCTGACCTCTTAAGTGCACCGGCCCTGCTGGCGTTAGCCTTGGGCAGAGTGGCTAATTTTATTAATGGCGAATTAGTAGGAAGAGTTTGGAATGGGTCGTGGTGCGTAGTTTTTCCGCAGTATGATGAAGCTTGCCGGCATCCCAACATGATTTATTCGTTTTTCCAGCGTATGTTGGTATTTGGCGGATTGTTACTTTTAACGTTAAAAGATTCTTTTAAGCCTGGTTTTATCTTTTGGAATTTTGTCTTCTGGGAAGGCCTAGGAAGGATTACAGTCGACTTTTTCAGAGAAGATACCCTGTACTACGGATTCAGCTTAGGACAGTGGTTTAGTCTAGTGATGGCGGTTACTGCTGTAATTGTGTTCTGGAAACATTACCGAGAAGATTGGAAGAACGTATTTGGAAAACATTAATCGTTCTAGAATAACAAATTATATAAAGAATAATTAATTAATAAGAGCAACTCTTAATTAGTTTAATATTTATAAAAAAAAGGTGATGTTTGATGGCAGATGAAAAATTAGTTGAAGGTTCTATTCTTGCACAAGTTAGGGCTATTGAAGCTTGGGCGCTTAAAGCAAAAGAAGAAGCAGGAAAAAGTTCTCCAAATAGCGATGAGATATTATCTGCTCTTAAAAAGATAAATCTTCAAGGAAGGAAACTGCAATGGCGAGGTGCTGGTTTAAAATCTCTTTCTGAAGGTAAATTAAAAGAAGATTTGAATAAAAAGCTATCTGAGGCGCGTGTAGCGGCCATGAAAGTTCATGGAGATATTCGTGTCGGACAAAAAATTGCCAAAGCAGAAAATATTGCTTTGAAAATTGACCGAAGAGATTTGATACTGCTTAAAGAACTAGTAAAAGAAGCGATTGAAGCGCGAAAAATAATTGAACTTTTTGCCAAGGATTTGTCTTCACTTAGAAGTTTAGTACTCGGTGGTTCAGCAGCAGAAATAGAAGATTTTCTGCGCGGCGAAGGCAATTATGCTGCTTATGATTTAAACACGCGCAGAAGGTTGTGGAACGATTGGAAAACGGAATTATTATTAACAAACAAAAATTTATCCAACATCAATCTGAGCAATTTTTATTTTTATGGTAGTTTTACAAAATGCGATTTTTCGCACAGTAATCTTAACGGATGCCAATTTATAAAAACAGTTTACAATACTGGATACAAATTGAATAATTGTTCTTTTGATTCGGCGGATTTGATCTTAGCTAATTTTGGATCTAGTGTTATAGTCGATTGTAAATTTGAAAATGTTGTTGCAGTCAAAGCAAATTTTAGTTTATGTAGAATTATTGGCTCAACTTTTAGCGGTAATTTTAAACAGGCAAATTTTGCTGAACTTTTAAGACGTGAAAAAGGAGAGTGGCCCGAAAGTAAGTGTTCGGAATTAATACTAAACCAGATAAATTTAGAAGAAGCTGATTTTAAAAATGCAACTGTGATATTTATACTATCTCCACCAAACCCTGCCTCTTTTAAAAAAGCTGATTTTAGGGGATCTAATTGTGGTTGGATGAACAAATTTATCGGTTTAGATAAGATCATGCTTAATTTTGAAGATGCTAAAGTAAACGGCAGCAGATTTAATTTTTACGGCACTTTCGAAGGATTAGAGGAATTATTTGTTAAATCCAGGGGCACCCCAGAGGTAAACAACTTTGCTCGCAGTATGCACGCCGACCATTTTTAAGACCACAAAAAGCTTATAACAACCACAAACTTCAATTGTAACCATGGGCCGTAAAGACTTTTCCGCGAGAATCCTAGTCAGCATAACCGGAAATAAAGACAGCGATTGGCAAAGTAAACTAGCAGAAATTAAAAAATATAAAATAACCAAAGTTGCTTTATTTGTAGAATGCTTTACTAAAGTGCACAGAGAAAAAATTTACGCTGCTTTGTTAAAGTCTAACATAAAACAGATCCCCTTAGTGCACATCCGGCATGATACAACTAAAGATGAACTAAAATTCTTAACAGAAAATTTTGGCTCTAAATATTTCACCATCCATGAAGAAGGTTTTAATCACTTAACTGATTGGAAAGGTTATTATAAAAATTTATTTTTAGAAATGAATACAGATAATTTTGTTTCTAAAAAAGTTAAAGTTGAGAAAATTGGTGGCTTTTGCATTGATCTATCTCATTTTAAAGTGGATGAAAAAAACCAATCAGAGGAATTTAAATCCATCGCTAAGAAAATGAAAAATAGAGCTTTATTTGCCTGCAATCATTTAAATGGGTATTCTTATTCAAAAAATACTGACGTGCACACTATCAATAATCTAAACGAATTTGATTATTTAACAACTCTTCCAAAAGTTCTCTTTGGCAAAGTAATAGGGATAGAAACATATAATTCAATCGCTGAGCAATTAAAATTTAAGAAATATGTAGTGAAGCTGCTGGAGAATAAAAACTAATTCTAAATCAATTGATTTCTTTGAAACTAAGATATCAAATTCCTCGATAGCCAAACTTTTTATCATATTCTTTGTGGCCAATAACATCAAGAACAAAAGCAACAATTTCAATTTCGCTCTCTCCGTCTGTTAAAGTGTACAGCATCCTCCAGAAAGCAGGAAGCTCGATACGAAAGAGATTAGATGCTGAATATTTTTGTTTGTATTCTGCTGGGATTTTATCTTTTTCTATGGGATTGCCATAATGGGGATTTGTTTTGATCAGTTCTACTTTTTGATTTACAGCTTTGAGAATCATCCGTTCCGTTTTGGAAGTTGGTGCTTCTTTATTGAGATGTTTGTATATTTCTTCAGCTTCTGGAGACAATTTTACGCGTACAATTTTCATAATTCAAGCCCCCGTGCAATTGCTTTCTGGAGATTTGGGTTGGGGTTGTGGATCCAGGTAATCCCTCGTAGAGTTACAATGATTTTATTGCTAAGTTCAAGATATTCAAGAATAATTTTAAGAGTATTGTGGTTTACTTGGCGAGGTAATCGACGTTTGAGTTCCGCAATGGTTATGACACTTTCATTCATATTTTTTAGTGCATCTTCTACCATCAGTACGGTATTTAAAGTTGGAGCATGTACAAGTTCTTGCATTTTTATCACCAATAGTTACTTACTTGTATCAATTACATATCAACTTGTATATAAACATTTCGTTTTTGTGGCACAATTCGAAAAGTGAGTGATTTTGCTCGTTTTTGTAATTAGCTTTGGCGAGTAGTTAAGAAATATTCTTGTTTTAAGCTCCTCTCTACTGCATTTCTTGTAAGTCCAAAAATAGAACTAAGAAAAAAGTGAGTGATTTGAGAAATGTATCACTCATAAAACGGATAGTGCCGTTTTTGTGGCTCTGTAGAAACCCCTTTATTTGCCTTCAAAACTCTTGCTATTTTAATTAAAAGCTCTGCGTCCCCGGATGGGGCGTCCCCCCGCGACGAGCTGGCTTTTGTAGACAGAATGAGTTTTGACCTAAGGGCAATGGCGGGGTTTCTACAGAGCCGTTTTTTGTAGTTAGTAACAAATTAACACTTCTCACGTATAATACAACTTTCCATCTCTTTTCTGTTCGCGATCTTTTACTGAATCTAATTTGTTTATTCTAGGCCGATGCGAACCAACATCTCTTCTCAAACTAATTTGTAAATCTTGTAAAAATAGATTCATCCCTTCTTCCATCTTGAAAGGGCCCTGCAATAATCCTTTTTTAGCGGGCTGACCGGAAAAGACGATTAACCGATTGGAGACATAATCTAAAAACATTAAGTCATGATCAACTACTAAAATAGTTAAATCTCTTTCCCAGGCAATATTCCTGATGATTTTAGAGATCAATAATCTTTGTTCGATATCTAAGTAAGCAGAAGGTTCGTCTAATAAAAATAATTTAGCGTCTTGGGATAAACAGTGAGCAATGGAAACCCGCTGTAGCTGTCCGCCGGATAATTGAGATAATTTTTGCGTAAACAGTTTTTCTATCTCTAACGGTTTAATTAATTGCTGCGGATATTTATTTATCGCGTCCTGTAAATATTCTATAACCAGCATATCTGAATCAGTTTCCAAATATTGGGGTTTGTAAGCTACTTTTATTGATGCTCCTAACTGTCCTGAATCTGGTTTGATTAAGCCGGCTAAAATTTTGATAAAAGAAGTTTTTCCAATACCGTTTTCTCCCAGAATGCCGACCACTTCATTTTTGTATAAGAATCCTTCTTCCGCAGTAAGTGAAAAAGAGCCTAACTTTTTTTGCATTTTTTCCCAAGAGATTAATTTAACTCGTGAAGAGCCACTTTTGCCTTCCTGCACCCCTTCGTATTTGATAGCATGGTCCCTAAACCGAACATTTTCTTCTTTTAAGAAACCATCCAAAAAGGCATTAATGCCTTCTCGAGTAGACTTAACTCCAGAAACAATCCCGAATGCGCCTTCATTTCCGTACATAATATTTACCAGATCAGTCATGTAATCTAAAATAACCAAATCGTGTTCAATGACCATCACTGCCGTATCAGGAACAGCTAAAGAACGGATAAATTTAGAAAGATTGATCCTCTGCTTGATATCCAGATAAGAAGAAGGCTCATCAAACAAATATAAATTAGCTTGTTTTAGCGCCGCCGCCGCAATAGCTACACGCTGCAGTTCTCCGCCCGAAATTTTAGTAATTTCTGTATCCAAAAATAGTTTTAAATCTAATTTTCCAGCAATTTCATTTATTTGTTTATCTGTAGCTACTTTAGAGAGCAACTCTTTAACCGTGCCGGAAAACTGCCGGGGGATTAAATCAACTTGCTGCGGTTTATAGGCTAAAGAAATTCCTCCTTTTTGTAATTTGTCTAAGAATTTCTGTGTCTCCGAGCCTTTAAAATATTTAATTACCTCTTTAAAATCAGGCTCTTTTTGTAGATCGCCCAAATTAGGCTTTAACAGATTAGACATGATTTTAAGAGCAGTAGATTTTCCAATGCCGTTTTTTCCGACGATTCCAGTAATCTTTCCGAATAAAGGGGTGGGCAGAGAATAAAGTTCAAACATGTTTTCGCCGTAGCGATGCACCGGCGCTTGATTTAAAGTAGTAGGTAAATTAATAATTTCTATGGCTCCAAACGGACAGCGTTTAGGACAAATGCCGCACCCGTTGCAGAGCATTTCATCAATTCGGGCTTTTTTATCAATGTCTCCAGGGGTAACACAATCTGAACCAGCCCGATTTACGGGGCATAATTTAGCACAAAGATATTCGCCACATTCGGTGGGGTGGCATTTCTCCCGATAAATAATCGCAATACGTTTTCTGATCATAATTACGCTCTTCTAATTCTTAGTTTTATTTATAACCTTATTTAAATAACTTATATAACTTATTTTACTTATTTAAAGAAGGTTTTATATTATTTGTGGTAAAATAATGATTAAAAATACGATCGAGGTTCTTCGAAATCAAATTCTCTTTTTTGAGCATAAGCAATAGATGCAGAAACATATTCCACTAAGGACATTCCTTCTTCGCTGATCGCACTTAAAAGGCCGATTCTTTGAAGATGTGCTTTTCGTTCTGAACTGACAAAATTAGGGGCATGAGAAATTTTACAATCCGGGCTAAGCCCATATTCTTTAATAAGCTGCACCAATCCTTCAACGTGCGCAAGAGTGCCAATGCCTTTTCTTTGAAACTCTTCCGCATCAACTTCCCTAAAAGGGTAAAATTCTATCCATCTTAATCTTTTTTTGTCTTCGGAAAGAATTAGTTGAGCATCTCCAAGATGAAAACTACCTATATAAAAATCTAAAGTTATCGTTTCCCCGCAGATACTATCAGCAACACTAAACCGATTCTGGATTTCGTAAGGGCAAAGCGCGTTTATTTCTGCAATTAAATCCTGTTCAGTTAACATCTCGGTTGAATCGTTAGTCATTTTATTTATACTCTCCTTTCAATTTAAGCCATTTATCAAAGAAACCAGTATTCATGTTCACTTCTCCGCTTATCCATTCCGCTCGAGTAAAATGATCATCTAAATTAATTACCCCATATTTGCTAAACTTAAACCCATAAACTCTATTTAAGGCACTAACCAATTCTTCAACAGAGGAATCCCCTGGGCTAAGGGGGCTGTTTCCTAAAGCTCCGTAACCTTCGGCACTATCCGTTTTATGAGTGATACATTTCTCAAATCACTCACTTTTTTCT
>JBBSWB010000076.1:0-7157 GCA_038046465.1 Nanobdellota archaeon | reverse complement strand
ATTCATCCCCAACGCTAAAGCGGGGGGATTTCTTGCTCAGAAGCTATATTAAACTTAGATGGAAGAATTCTTGCTTTTGAACCCTCTTCTTTTGTAATCAGCCAGGAAATAATAGAAAAAGAAGGAGTTATTAGAAAAAACCTGGAATTGAGCATAATTGACCGGTCTAAACCAATTTTGGTGATGGGAATCAAAAAGCAAGTCTTAAAAACTATAAAATAATCCTTTAAACAAAGAAAATGGAAAAAAACCTCTCAAAATCGAAATACCTGAACGGTTTGCAATGCCCTAAACTGCTGTGGATTGCTGTTAATAAAAAAGAATTAATCCCTCCTGCAGATAAGTGCACCCAGTTTACTTTTGACCAAGGGTATTTAGTTGGGGAATTAGCCAAGAAATTATTTCCTAAAGGGATAAACATTTCTACAGAGGATTTTACTGAAAACCTAAAGCAGTCTAAGGAACTTTTGAAAAAAAGAAAACCCTTGTTTGAAGTAGCATTCTCTATTAACCGTATCTATTCCCGGGCAGATGTCTTAAATCCCGTTGGCAAAGATGAATGGGATTTAATTGAAGTAAAAAGCTCTTCTGATTTTGAAGGCCATAAAAAAGAATACATCCAGGATATTTCTTTCCAGAAATATTGTTATGAACGTGCAGGAATAAAGATAAGAAAATGCTTTTTGATGCATATCAATAAGGAGTACGTAAAAAAAGGAGAAATTGAGCCGAAAAAGCTTTTTGTGAAAAAAGAACTGACCCAAGAAGCAAATGAAGAAATGAAAAGCACCCAGGAACGGATTGATGAAATGCTGGAAGTGATTTCTTCTAAAAAGCGTCCAGAAGTAAAGATCGGCAAAAGATGTAATAATCCTCACCTTTGTCCCCTAATAGAGGAATGCTGGAAATTTCTTCCTGTGAATAGTGTATTTAATTTGTACGGCAAGGGAAAAACGTGCGAAGATTTATTTGAGAAAGGAGTAATTGCCATAAAAGACATTCCGGAAGATTATGTGCTGAACGACAAGCAGGGGATTCAAAGAAAATGTGAAAAAACCGGCAAACCATATGTTCAAAAAGAACAGATTAAACAATTCCTTAAAACCTTGCATTATCCTCTTTATTTTTTGGACTTTGAAACCTTTGGCACAGCCGTTCCGTTATATGACGGGATTAAACCCTGGCAGAATGTCCCTTTCCAGTTCTCTCTGCATGTCGTTAAAAAGAAAAAACCGGAGCATTTCCACTTTCTGGCTTCTGGCAAGTCGGATCCACGGAAAGAATTATTGGCTGAATTGAAGAAAATGATCGGCAGCAAAGGCAGTATAATTGCTTATAATGCTAGTTTTGAAAAAGGCGTGCTGGAAGAGCTGGCTAAAAGTTATCCTGGCAGCAAGAAATGGATTAAGAATGCTTTAAGCAGAATTGTTGATTTAATAATTCCTTTCCGAAATTTTTATTATCATCATCCCAAACAGCAGGGTTCTGCTTCGCTTAAGAAAGTTCTGCCTGCTTTAGTTAGAAAAGACTATGCGGATCTGGAAGTGAGCGGAGGAATGGATGCTTCCTTGGCTTTCTTAGACTTAACCTTTGAAAAAATTCCAGAAAAAGACAGAGAAAGATTAAGGAAAGACCTAGAAGAATACTGCGAAAGAGACACCGAAGGGATGATCTGGATAGTGGAAAAACTTATTGAACTTAGTAAAGATGATTAAAAAGCTTTGTGTTAAGAAAAAATCTTAAAACGCCCCTTTTCTCAAGCCGCTCTTCTATAAATATCCCAGAAATCAAAACCAACACAAGCCAGATAAAGTAACAGCAGGGTGATATCTATTAAAATAAAATATCCCATAATTATAGCTGTAAGCATGGTAGTAAAAATCAAGGATATCCCAATCACAAACATAAACAGCCCAGTCGTAAAATGGGCCAAATATCTTTGAAAGGAATCTTTCAAATTGATTTTCTCATATGTAAATGCAAAATTTCCAAAACAAGCTATAACTGCGAAAACAGAAGTAACCACTACAATATAACCCGCAGAAGCTTTATCTATATCACTATTAACCAAAAAATTTTGTATTACTGGATATAACAAACCCAATAGGATTATAATGAGGATATTTTTAGTTATATTTTCTTTAATTATTCTTTGCATATCATTAAAAATAAAGATTAGAATATATAAAATTATCTTAAAAAAAAGAGTGCCCCATTCATATCTTCTTAACGCAGGGCTTCACGGATACACCAGCTTTCAGCTGTAAGTTTTCGTATAGAATCTATTTTTCTAAATTTGTCACGCACTTTAGTAAGACTGAATCTTGGGGCCCCGACCAAGAATAATGCCACTGCCTCCACTAACGGCCCATATAACTTTTTTGAAAGTTTATCCACTGAGGGCAATAGTACTTTGTTCAAAGCTTGTTCATGATGCTTTTTGATTGTAAGTGTTGATGCAAAGAGTAACGTTAGATAATTACTGGCTTCGTTTAATTTTTCTTCTTTAAGTGCTTTTTGGATATCTTTGCTTAACGGTTTTTTAACAATTTCTTCAAGTTGATTTTCAGGAACTGGGCGTGATAGCTCCCTAACTAAAGACATTGTAGCACTATTCCTTCCATTTGACATCCAGAGATTACTGTCATTGATAATCTGTTTAACCAGATCAAGCCTATAATTTTCCGAAGGGTTGAATGCTTTTATATGCTCAGTAAGATCGAGAACATCTTCTACTGTGACCCCGTAACTTTTTGTCTCTGAGACATATGCTTTTTTTCCGCAATACAGCCGGGCAGTAATCTCAGAAAAGAGTTTAGTGATATCTTCTTCTCCAATAAGTTTGGCAGATAACTGATCAGCTTTACGTTCGGAAAGGTCCAGAACGTATCTTGTTTTTATTACTGCTTTTTTAATCCCTTTGTGTTGTGCAGCAAGAGTAGCTTCTTCAAGTTTTTCCACTTCGCTTTTACCGGGGTCCATTATTCCTGATGGGCCCTTTTTCCCACTGCGACATAAAGAGCTTAATTTAGATTTACTATCCGGATAAAGATTTTCAAAATTAAGAGGTTTATTTGTATCATTTAAAAAAAGAGCGTAATCAGGCGGCCTAACAATTTTAGAAAAAAGATTATTCTGTTTTTCTAAAGATCCATATCTATCATTAGAAACATCTTTCTCATAAACCCAAAAACTATTTGTTTCTACCATGATTTTAAAGCGATTCAAAGTACGTTTATCGCTCCTTTTTAAAAATAAAGAGTGCCCCCGCCGGGATTTGAACCCGAGTCACTGCCTTGAAAGGGCAGTATGATAGTCCGGACTACACCACAGGGGCATAAGAGGAGTAATTCTACTGCTTATTTTATAAAGTTTTGGGTTTAAAAAAGACACCTAGGCGGCGACTCTTAAAACCCATCCGGCCAATTCGTATCTTCTCTGCGGAAATAATCGCGCATTCGTTCTACATTACGCATGCCTTTATTTACCACATAATCATGAGCCAGTTCTAATTGCGCATCAGTGTATACATCGGAAACTAAGGAAATAAAATCAGTAGGGCCGATAACCTTGACAATCTCTTCCATCTGCGAATAGCGTTGCCGATTCCCACTATAGCGGTCCACAATGGACAGCACCGCCTCATTTACTTCTATCCCTATTTGCGCAGAAAATTCCTGCATAATCCGGTCCCGTTCATTTATTCTTTTTTCTAAAGGCATAGCTTTAAACTGTTCAACTACTGTCTGCCACTTTTCCATAGCTTGCTCACTATGCTTTCGAGAAAAATTATAATTTTGAAAAATTTTACTTCCCAAAACCAAATGGTCCCGTTCAAACTGCAAGGCAACTTTATCACTAACGACATCACAAGCCGTTTCTACTAAACTCATCCTTTCATTAGAATAAAATATCACCGGCAGCTGAAAATAAGGTTCAGCCATTTCAATCAGATGGTGAGTTGCTTCATGCGCAAAGATGCTCGTAGCATTATACAAACTAGATTTATCGTGGTCCATTACAATGACATGAGTAAGCAATAAACTAAACGCAAATCCGCCTAAATCAGAAACGTATGCAGCATAAATTGGTTCACCACTAACTTTTTCATCCAAATCATTTACCGGCAGCCCTTTTCGTTCGGCATAATATTGTGCTGCTTTTTTCTGCTCAGGAGTAAATTGATAAAAAGGTTCAGCCTGAACCCCGATAATGCCTAACTCTCCCCGTTTAGCTAAAATGATTCGCTGTCCGGTTTCAGCAAGATAAGGTGTAGAATATTCTACTTTCCGACCAAAATAGACCGAAGCACTGTGCTCCAGACGCTCTTCTAATTCGCCCATCACGCCCGCTTTATCTAAAGTGGTCTGCCAATCGGACAGAAAATATCGGCCTATTCGAGACTTATCCTCAATTTTAGCAAAATCATTTTTCTGCGCTATGGCTGGATCGGGAATAACGCTAAGATAACTAAGATTACAGCCAGTAAGCACTAAAGAGGAAGCTAAGATCAGCGGTTTTAACATAAAATGGGTTATTTAAAGCGAAACAATATAAATTTTCTGGAAGAATAAGCAAAAATCTTATAAAAACATAACCCTCACTGAACCCAAATGGATAAATCTATCTTAGGATTATCTGAACCGGTAACTGTACAAGGAACCAATGGAAATACAATTAAACTCATTGCTCGGATAGATACGGGAGCAACTTCTTCTTCTATTGATTCAGGATTAGCTAAAACGTTAGAATTAGGGCCGGTACTGCATTTGAAAACAGTTAAATCCGCATCCGGCGTTAAAAAAAGAGAAATCATGAAAGTAAATATTCTGCTGAAAGAAATTAATCTGGAAGAAGAATTTACTTTAGCTGACCGCAGCCATATGACTTATCCCATGCTCATCGGACAAAACATCTTAAAAAAAGGAAATTTTTTAATCGATCCTTTAAAGAAGGCGGAAGACCAATGAAAGCAGCAGTGATTTCTTTAGGCAGTAAAAGCTCGGTCATGACTGCAGAAACGATGAAAAGATATTTTGATCAGGTCGATTTAATCAGTTTGAAAAATATTGAAGTGAGTTTAGGGAAAGAAGGCGGCGTATTTTACGAAGGAAAGCGCTTGGACAATTATGACTGTGTGTATCTGAAAGGTTCCTTCCGGTATGCTAATCTGCTGCGCTCCATTGCATCCATGTTAGAAAACTCCGTCCCGTACATGCCCATTCCCGCCAGCAGTTTTACCACCGTGCATAATAAATTACTTACTCACCTTATCTTGCAGCAGCATAATATCCCCATGCCTAAAACATATATTTCTCCCAATACTGATTCAGCCAAAGAATTACTTAAACAGGTTAATTATCCGATCGTCATGAAATTCCCTGAAGGAACGCAAGGCAAAGGAGTGATGTTTGCCGATTCATTTGCTTCTGCTTCTTCACTGTTAGATGCATTAGGCGCATTAAAGCAGCCGTTCATTATCCAGGAATATATTGAAACGGGGGGAACGGATATCCGTGCGTTGGTCGTTGGCGAAAAAGTAGTTGCTGCATATAAACGAAGAGCACAAAAAGAAGAAAAACGATCCAATATTCATGCCGGGGGCAGTGGAGAACTAACCGAGTTAAGCCGGGAAGTGATTAAAGTAGCCGTAGATACAGCTCGCGCATTACAGACGGATATTTGCGGCATAGATATTTTGGAAGGGCCGTTAGGACCATTAGTGATCGAAGCCAACCTTTCTCCAGGATTACAGGGTATTAGTAAAGTTTCTCCAGTAGACATTCCTGATGAAATTGCTAAATTTCTCAGCCGCAGAACGGAAGAAATAATCTCTGCAACTAAAAAAACCGTAACTTCTGAAGTGATGAAAGAATTAACTGCTGAAGCCAAGCAGGAAGTGATCACTAATTTAACTTTCCGCGGAGAAAGAATCCTTCTTCCGGAGTGGGCTACTAAAATGACTGGCTTTAACAGTTTTAAAGATTATACCATCAAAGCCCAAAAAGGAAAATTTGTGGTTGAAGAATTTAAATTGTAGAATTCAAAATGGAACTAGAAGAGATTGTGGAAAATGTCTTTCACGTAAGTTTTTCTTCAGCAGAAGATTTAGCTTTAACTTTCCTTCGCTTTCAAGAACATTATGAATCACCTCGCTTTAGAGGAAAAATATTTACTTTAAAAGAATTCGAGCAGTGGTATACAGCAAATTCTAAGAAGGGAAAACGCACCGGAAAATTCACTTACTGTCAGGATTGGGCGGGCTTTAATGTTCCTTCCTACATCTTAAGTCCCTTCTACGAAGGAAAGTTTGACCCGTTAAGCAAACGAGAACGCAACCTATTAAGTCTATTTCAGGACAAAGAAACTGATTTTTACCTTATCGGTACGGCAACCAAGATTACTGGAAAAACTCACTCAGCCATATTTCGGCACGAGGTTGCTCACGGATTATTTTATGTTAATCCACAATATCATCGCCAAGTTATAAAGTTATTAAATCAGTTGACTAAGAAAGAATTAAAAAAATTATATTCAAGCTTGTCGGCAGAAGGATATCATCCCGCCACTCATTTGGACGAAACTCATGCTTACTTATTAGAAGCGCCGGAACAATTTGCTAAAACCGGAGTCAATCCTAAAAAAATAAAACAGTTAAGCATCCAATTAAGAAAAACATTTAATACCTACTGCACCAATCCAGAAATAAAAATAGATAAATTTTAAAAAAAGAAATTTATTTCTTTTTCTTAGCTGCTTTTCTTTTAGCAGACTTTTTAGCTGCTTCCACAAATTTGTCTAATTTAGTTTTATCTAATCTGATTTTTTCTTTTTTAGGTTTGAACCAAATTAAGTAGATAATCGGTAATATCCCCATCGTATTAAAGATTAACAGAGCCACAAACCAGCCTTTCTGCTTATTTTGAGCAGCAAACCATAAACTGATTCCTTTCCAGACTAGATCCCAAATCATAACGCACATTAATCCAGTTAAAAAAAACGTGGGTTGTTGATATAAATTAAGTAATGTAAACATTTTTTAATACCTCCTAAAACTTCTCTTTTAACGAACGGGCTCGGATTTATATATTTTGCGCCTGTAAGGCACAATTCGAAAAGTGAGTGATATATAAATAAGTAGACAATCCTCTTAATGT
>JBBSWB010000075.1:0-5656 GCA_038046465.1 Nanobdellota archaeon | reverse complement strand
TTAACCATATAAACGCCTTCTTTCTTATAGCCTAATTTCCGGTAATATTCTTTCGCGCCAATTCCAGAAATAACCACCGTCTTATTTTTACCTGCAGCCACAGCTAGCTCTTCTGCTTTCTGCATTAATTTTTTTCCCCAGCCATGATGCTGCACTGCTCCCTCTTCTCCCAAGGCAGTTGCTGTTCCGTAAACATGCAGCTCCCGAATTAAAGCACTCTTAGCCGTAATTTCTTTTCTCAACGATTCGGCTGGAAAGCGCAGCCGACAGAAACCGATTAAAGTGTCGTCTGCTTCGGCAGAAATAAAGAATTCTGTGCCTTCGGAAGCGGCATATTCATTAACTTTTATCTCTGCTTTCTTCCAATTAATCTTTCCGCCTTTGGGTTCTCGGCAGCGAATACATCGGCAGGTTACCGTAAATTTATTATGCATATATTGCCTTAAATTAGTCATTTCTACCCCCGCTTCTATTTGGTAGGTAGGGATATCTCGCTGCACTCTTTGCACCCGGCAGTATTCGGGAATAAATTTCTTAAATTCAACAATTAACTTGGCCGCTTCTTCAGCAGTTAGTGGTTTAAATTTTCCTTTTTTATATTCTTTATACAGCTGAGTTCCCTTGACGACCATGCAAGGGTATAATTTTAACATATCTGGTTTATAATCAGCATCTTCAAACAACGATTTCATCCCTTGTAAATCTCGATTATAGTCTACTCCCGGCAGACCGGGCATGTAATGTCCGGCTACTTTAAATCCCAAATCTTTTAAAATTCTAATCGACTTTTTAGTATCTGCAGCAGTGTGTCCTCTTTTTATTTTTTTTAGAACATCGTCGTAAACGCTCTGTATTCCTAATTCTACCCGGGTACAACCCAGTTTTAACATTTGGTTGCCTTGTTCTAAAAATCCATAATCTGGCCGGGTTTCAATGCACAAAGCCACACAGCGGATTTTTGCGATTTCATTTCTGGTCTGTTCGGTTTTTAAAGTTGTTTTAGTTTTATTTTTTAGTTTAAATAAGCGTTCATGGATTCGTTTAATCCGTTCTTGATCGTGTAAATCTTGTGCAGGCAATTCAAAGAATTCTTTAAATTTTAAATAATTAAATCCAGTTTTATTTTTCTGGTCGTAAAATAATTCTGAAAAATCATTCAAAGCTTTGAAGGCAAACTTTACAAATTCTTCTTGGTACTCCACAGGATAACTGGGAAAAGTTCCCCCCATTAAAATTACTTCTGCTTTCTCACAGTTCTGTCCTAACAGAACGTATTGCTCTAAACGGTTGAATATTTGCAGGTAAGCATCATAATTATTTCTGATGCCCCGCATGGTCGCGGGTTCTTTTCCAGTATAGGATTGAGGAACCTCGCCAAATTCGCTATTAGGCCCCCCAGGACACATAATACAAGGCCCTCCAGACTGGGCATGGGGGCAGGGAAAAGGTTTAGTCATGATAGCTAAAGGGGCTACTCCCGAAATAGTTCTGGTAGGCTTAGTAATCAGGATAGTTTTGAATTGTTTAATTTTATTTTTTGGCAAGGATAATAAAATTTCGATATTAGTAGGAATAGTTTTTAGGCGGTAATTTTTAGCTAAATCTCGTTTAACCTCATTTAAGGCCTTTTGAGTACTAATTTTTTTCCTTTTAATTTCAGTAAGGATCTGTTGGTAAAAGTTCATATTATCCAGATTATTATCCCTTTTTATTAGGTTTTTGTAGAAATCTTTATAAATCAACCACAACTCTAGCGTTTCTATGGTAGATCGCTGCGGTACTTGTCAAAGAAAAACTAGACACAAATACTTAAAACATTATCGGGAAAAAGGTAAACTTTCTCTTAGTAAGTATTTTCAAGAATTTGAAATTGGAGATAAAGTTAACCTAAAAACCGATTCAGCTATGGACAAAGGGCGCTTTTTTCCTCGTTTTTATGGTTTAACCGGTTCTATTGCGGGTAAAAAAGGCTTCTGTTATTTAGTTAAAATTATGGACGGCAATAAAGAAAAAACTTTGTTTGTTCATCCTATTCACTTAACGAGGCAATAAAATGGCAGCTCCACAATTTCTAGAAGAGAAACCTTTATCTTTAGTAGACGTGAAAACAGCTATCGAAATTATTGAAAAGAGAGACACTACCCTGAATTTTCTTGCTAATAAAACTAAAGAATATTTAGCTACTTTTGTGACTCTTTCTGAGAAAAGAAAAGAGGAATTGCATAAAAAACTTCTAAGTTTAAATCTTACCCGTATTAAAGAAGAACAGGTTTGTAAGATAATCGATATTTTGCCTAAGACTGTGGACGAATTAAAAGTTATTATTCTATCGTACCACCTAAGCCTGTCTAAAAAAGACCAGGATGCAATTATTGCGGCAGTCAAAGAATTTACTTAAAAAATACTTAAAAAAACGCAATTTTTATTAATTTTGAAAAAATACTTACTAAATAAGGCTTTAAAATGATAATTTCCGAACCAAAAGCAGTAAAAGAAGAGAACGCCATAGTATTAGACTATTTGGAACACGGTTATCCTATGGAGCAAGGAAGCATGCAAACACCAATTGTTCAAGCATTGGGAATAGAGCATCTGACTTTGCTAGAACTCATTCCTAAAAAAGGTGTTTTTTTACAGCCGCACAAAGTGGTGTATATCGGGGAAGGGAAAAGAGACGAAATTCATCATATTAAAGGAAAAATTTCCATAGACAAATTAACTTTAACTGCTCGTAACGAATTAAAGCCGATTATTGAAGGCATTGTTCGAAAAGAAGAAAAAAAGTTTATTGAATTTTTTAATAAGGCTCAACCTTTAAGCATGCGCATGCATCAATTAGAATTATTGCCTGGATTAGGAAAAAAACATATGTGGGAAATAATTAATGCCCGAAAAGTAAAGCCTTTTGAAAGTTTTGAAGATTTAAAAAACCGAGTTAAATTACTGCCAGATCCATTAAATCTAGTAGTAAAAAGGATTCTTTCTGAAATCGAAGGAAACGAGAAATACCGGTTATTTACTCAGCGACTGTTTTCTACAGAAAGGTTTAAATGATGCATTTGTTTTCACTGTAGAATGGTAGAACAAACAAATTCCTCTAAAATCCTTGTTGGTATAGGTGATATACATGGGCATTTTCCAGCTTTAGACGCCTTACTTAATGGTCTAGAACAACAATACGAAGTGTTTCAAGACCAGAGCAAATTAAAGCTTAAAGATGATATATCTCTTGTTTTTACGGGCGATTATATCGATCGGGGTGAACAAAACCTTCAAGTTCTTGCCACACTTATGGAATTAGCAGAAAAAAATCCTACTAATGTCCATCAATTGTTTGGAAATCATGAATTATTAGCACTGGCCGGATTACAAAGGGCAGAAGAAGCAAGAAAAAGGCATAGTGGTAATCAAATAAATCTCGCCTATGGAACCGTTGCACCTCATGGATATAATGGGGGAATTTCTTGTATTGCTGAATTTGGTAATACTCCCGAGGCTGCTTTTGAAGCATGGGTAAGAAGACTTTCCAGAGAAGGAGATATAGGGTCTTGGATGCGCAAACTGAAACCTTATTATCTAACCTCCATTGATGAAAAATCTGTTCTTTTTGTCCACGGGGGAATCCCTCATAATCTTAAAAATAAAACTGATTTAGAGAGTTATCTTATTTCTTTTGAATCACATATGGCCGAAAAAAGTGGGTCTTTTGGAAGAACCAGCCAGAAGTTTCTTCATGATGAGAAAGTCGGAAGCCACAGTATATTTTGGGATAGAAAAATTTCAAGTATGAGTGATCCCGAGATCCGTCAAATAGCAAATTATCTGGGAGTAGATTATATTGTAATTGGCCATACCCCTCAAAAGGAAATTAAAAATTATGCTGGCCGAGCATTTAACATTGACGTAGGAATGACTCCAAGATATGGAGAAAACGAACCGGCGGCAATCGTGTTTAAATCAGAAGGTGTTTTTGCGTTTTATGTGAAAAAAGGAGAAATTAATTTGGGCAGGCTTTAGTAATATTTATATAAACAGTAATCCTGTTAATTAGTATATGATAAAAAGTAATGACAAAAATATTGCAAAAAAGATATTTGAAACGATGGAGAAAGAAAACTGTCGGCAAATCACTTTCCATTATGATCCTAAAACAAAACTAAAACTAATTTGGGTTATTGATTCTATCCCTGAAAAAAGAGATAAAAATAGAAAGTTAACACAAGAAGTTTCTGCATCTGGAGGGACAAGATTTGCCCACAAAAATGCAGATGTCGCTTTACAAGATGCATTGAAATTAGCAAGAGCGATGACCAGAAAAGCAAATGTTCTTGGAGTTAAAGAGGGCGGGTGCAAAGCAGTTATTTTGGCAAACCAAAAGAAGAATAAACAACTTTTACATTCCGTAGGAGATTTCATTCAAATTCACAAAGGGTTATTCAAAACGGCCATTGATTTGGGGTTTGTTATGGAAGATGGAAAACAAATAGCATCAAGAGCAGATTATGTTGATTCTTTATCTCATTTGGAAAAAGGTTTAGGAAGCACTGGTGAAAATACTGCAGAAGGTATGATTTATGGTTTTGAAGTAATTTGTGAGGAAATCCTTAACAAACCATTACAAGAGTGCAGTATTGCGATACAAGGGTTGGGTGCAGTTGGTTTTCCTCTCGCAGAAAAACTTCTTGCAAGGGGTTGTCAAGTCATTGGAACCGATGTTATAAAATTAAATTGTGAAAAAGCTAAACAGATTGGTGTAAAAATTGTTTCTCCTAATAAAATCTTGTTTCAGAAAGTTGATATTCTTTCTCCGTGTGCTTTAGGCGCGGCAATCAACAAAAAAACAATACCTAAACTTAAATGTAAAATTATTGCTGGTGGAGCAAATAATCCTCTTGAAAATGAATTTGAAGATGAAAGATCTTTATTAAAGAAGAAGATAATTTATGTTCCTGATTTTATTTTGAATTGTGGGGGATTTTTGCAAGCTTTAGTTGAAAGAAAAGGTGGAACAATTGAAGAAGCAAGAAAAAAATCAACGATTATCAGAGATAGATTAAAAGAAGTCATTAATCACTCAAAAAAAAATAAACTTACCTTGTTAGAGTCGGCAATAAAAATATTTGATGGATATTTTAAAGCCCGTCCCCTGAATAAAAAATTATAACAGATTTACAGCATCTCTGGGAACTCTATATAACCTAATCAATCCTATTTTACCACTGAAACTGCCATTTGTGGTCTTTCTTTTTTTCAGTAATAATATTTTTAAGGCCGGCAGCAGCAGCTCTTTTTAAGAATTCTTGAGCAATCATCTTTACCCTTAAGCCATTTATGTCTGCATCATTCTGGAAACCTTCGTAATGCTGCAATATTTCATCCAGAAGTTTGGCTTGAGTTTCTAAATTGATGGGGATAAGGCTGGGTTTAGCAACCAGAAATTCTTTTTCTAATTCTTCCAATTTATTTAATTTTTCCACTAATCCTTTAGTGTCATCATTAATTTCGCTTAAAAATTCAGTAATTGCTTCCGTGTTTTTAAGAACATCTACTTTAGTCTTGGGTTCTTTTTTTGAAAATAATTTTTTCCACCACTTTTTTTCATATACAGGCATAAGATAAGACAAATAGTTTATAAATATAAAACTTTTCTTTTTTT
>JBBSWB010000074.1:0-15034 GCA_038046465.1 Nanobdellota archaeon | reverse complement strand
TTTGTTGGAAATGCAGGAGATACTCAAAAGTGCTTCAGGTTACTGAAGTATTACACAAATCCATAAACTTTTTAAAGGGCAGCAGTAAATTTGCTACTATAAAGTAAAATAGGGGGTTTTATTATTATGTTTCGCTTGTTTTATACGCCAGGGTGGTTTAATGGTTATGATTTGTTGTTTGAAGGAATAGTTCTAATCATCGCTCTGTTGATTGCTGCCTATAGCTGGCGGGTTTATCGCATCAATAAAGAAAACAAATATGCTTATTTCTCTTTAGCGTTCATCTTAGTTTCATTAAGTTTAATCTTTAAAATGTTTACCAACGGCATACTGTACTCTTTTCCTATACGGGAAACCGTAGCTACAGTATTAGCTCCAGCAACCGGTGCGCATTTAAGATATGCAGATTTATTTTATCGCGCAGGCTTTTTCATACAGATGGCTTCCATGTTGGGAGCTTGGTTGTTGATTTTTTTAATCTCACAAAAGCCCCGGGATAGGTTGAATAAATATTTTGAATTAAGTCAAATCGGCTTATTTGTTTATTTGGTGCTGTTAATTTCCGTAGTAAGTAATTTTGAATACGTGGTCTTTTACTTGACCAGCGCAGTATTGTTAAGCTTGATCGTCTTAAACTATTACAAGAATTATCTTAATACTAACAACAATAAAAATGCTTTTTCAGTATTAGTGGCATTTATCTTTGTGTTGTTTGCTTATTTGTGTTTTGCGTTTGTTTCCCTTAATAGCAGTTTGTATGTAATCGGAGAAGTATTATTGTTGTTAGGATTTTTATTGCTGTTATGTACTTATCGCAAAGTAATTAGAAAGAAATGAAGAGTGTGAGTTAATAATAAATTAAAAAATAATTTGAAACTTAAGTAATCATTAAGTAAAATAAATTAAAAAACAAGGTAAATACATGAGTTCAAGAAGATCTCGATTGGAATTGGTTTTTGATGTACTGTTAGCTATTCAAAATAAAGGCGGCGTTATCAAACCAACTCATTTAATGTATAAATCTAATCTTTCTCACAAGCTATTAAATAGTTATTTAGAAGAATTAATTCAGAAAGAATTAGTTGTAATTGAAGAAGAGCCAGTGAAAAAGAAAAGAAGACCATCTAAAGTAGTTAAGATAACTGAAAAAGGTTTATCTTTCTTAGCCGAATTTAGACGAATGAGAGAATTCACTGATGCATTTGGGTTGTAAAAATGAGGCAAGTGATTTTTCAATCTTGTGAATTATATTCTTGTTTAGGGCCGCTTGTTGAAGTGCTTAAGAAAAGATCTTAACAAGGTAAAAAGAAGTTTAACTTTGTAAGCTTAGCTGATGTTCTTTCTAAAGAAGATAAGGAATGGGCTCAGTCTATTAAAATGGGGGATTATGTTGGTGTAAATAGAATAAGGGGGCCGCCACCTTATGCGATTATTTGGGCGCCCTACCCGTCAGAAACGGATTGGTTTGCTAGATTAACTGCTGAAGAATACACTGGAAAAAAAATATTAATTCACACAGGAATGGGAAGAAGGAACGATTCTTGGAAAAAGGAACCCGGATTTGAAACACATGCTGATTATTCTTTTTTAATTCCTTGCAAAAATCTTGCAGACAAAGTATATGGGGCTTTGCAAAAATAGAATCTCTTTTTAATAAACTTTTTTAAGTGCGCTTTCTAAATGTAATTAAATATGTCTGTTCAGAAATCTAAAATCATCGTAGGTGTAGACGAAGCAGGCCGTGGCCCAGTCCTTGGTCCAATGGTCATGGTAGCTTTAGCCGTAAAAGAAGAAGACCAAAAGAAATTAACCTGGATGGGCGTAAAAGACAGTAAAATGTTAAGCCCAGAAGTCAGGGAAGAATTATTTGACCGCATTCGGGAAGTGGTGCAGGATTTTAGGATTGAAGTAATTGAACCGGATGCTATTGATCTCTCGTTAACTGAAGCAGAATCAAATTTAAATTGGTTAGAGGCAGATACTTCTGCTCGCATGGTTTCTGAATTAGATTCGCATACTATTATTCTTGATTGTCCCAGTCCTAATCTCGCGGCCTACAAAGAATATGTTACTTCCCGTTTAAGCAAAGCAGTTAAGGACAAAGCAGAATTAATTGTTGAACATAAAGCTGATAAAAACCATATTGTGGTTTCTGCTGCATCAGTGATAGCCAAAGTTATCCGCGACCGGCAAGTGGAGCGGTTAAAGAAAGAGATTGGAATCGATTTTGGTTCCGGATACATGAGCGATCCCAAGACCAAAGAGTTTCTGGAAAAATATTACGACCAATTTCCTACTTTGTTCAGGAAGAAATGGCGGTCTTTTAAAGACGTTGAAGAAAGCAAGAAGCAGAAGAAGTTGGGAGAGTTTTGAAGACAGAGAGACTTTTAAAGATACTTTTTTAAATTCCTAAATCATTCTGGTCTTTATGGTCGTCTTTGAAGATGTTAAAAAAGAACAGTTAAAACAAATAAAAGGTTTTTCTACAGAAAAAATAAAAACCATCTATGAAGAACTTCGCTTAAAAAATAAAGAAGTTACGTTAGTATTATACACTTCCGGAAAACTGCTGCTGCAGGGAAACCAAGAAGCAGTAGAAAAGATTGCAGCCAAATTAGAAAAAGCAGGCATCGGTACAAAAATAAAAGAAGAAAAATTCCGAAAAGAAACGGGCTGGATTATCGGCACGGATGAATGCTTGAAAGGAGATACTTTTGGGGGCTTGATTGTTGCCGGAGTAAAAGCAAACGATGAACTAAGAGAAAAATTATTGGAATTGGGTGTTGCTGACAGCAAAACTTTAGATGATCGGGAAATCCCGCTTATTGCTGAGAAAATTAAGTTAATGGTGCCGTGTGAAATAAAAAGCCTTCTTCCTGAAGATTATAATCGTGACGGAGAAATTACTGCTATGTTAAATAAATTACACCACGCCTGTGCAGCTTATCTTGCTCCCGGAAAACATGTCGTCGATAAATATCCCGGCTGCACGGTTGGTGAAATCCAAATCGAAAAAGCTGAATCTAAATATATTGAAGTTGCCGCAGCTTCAATCTTAGCTCGGGCAGCAGCATTGAAACAATTAGACTTTTTAAGTATTCAAGCCGGTTTCCGGATTCCTAAGGGAAGCACGCATGTGAAATTAGCCCTGCACGAATTAAGAGATCGAAAATTAGATTTAAAGAAATTTGTAAAAGTTAATTTTTCTAATGTTAAAGAATTCCTGTGATCGGTTTGAGATTTTTTAAGATTAGGCTATTTATCTGGGCCGTTCCAGCATTCTCTTCAATAAATTTTCTGGCACTAAATCCTGATTAATAGTGATCTCAGCTACAACGGCATAATGGTCAGAAACTTTTTTAGGATGAACCTGGTAATTTTTAATCGTTAAAAATTTAGAAGTTAAAATAGCATCGAGAAGTAAATCAGGAGCACTCTTCCAAGCGGGATAAGTGGTATATTTCTGTTCTTGTTCTATCAATTCTCTAAAATGATTCATGTTAGGATGAGCAAGAAAGCGCTGAACAATTTTGGAATCATTAAAATCTCCGGCAACAATTTTATGGGCGCCGCTTCGTTCATTTAATTGTTCATAAAGAATGTTGGCCTGTTTTTGGCGATTATCTTCATCATAATTTTCAAGATGGGTATTCAGCACATAAAGTGGAATTTTTTCTGGAATTTCCGGGCAATAATCAATCTTAACTCGCACAATGTTTTTTCTTTCGTCCCTTCTACTCATAATATTAAAATACATAATTGGAATTGCGGAAGGCTGGAAAAAATATTCATGTTTAATACTTTTAATTGGATAATCAGGACGAACTAAAATGGCATTTCCAAAATGTAATATGATTTTTTCAGGAGGCAGTCTTCCGGTTTCTAGATTAAATTTATTAAAAATCCAAGCACACCTTTCATCATTATATTTTTCTAAAACAAACGGAACAAATTTTTTTAATTTACGTCCGAATTCGAAGCGGCCAATCTTTAAAAATTTAGTAGCTTTTCCAATTAATTTTTCTACTTCTTCTTCTAATTTGTTTTGGTCTAAATCAATGGTACTAGCAAAGACGGAATTATATGGTGGTTGATCTCTTTTTTTAGCTAATTTTTTAACAATCTCTGCAGTTTGATCCATGAAATAAGTTCTTCCGGAGCATTTATCGGCTTCTTGTAATCCTACAATGTCCGGATTTACTTCATCAATTAATTCCACAATCTCTTCCAGGTTATGATCAATATCTTTTAGGGAGATGGGTTTATTTCCCATAAAAAAAGGTTCATTATTTTCAGGACCGGAACCCCACTGCATGTTTAAAGATAAAACCCGCAAAGTTTTTTCCGGAACTTGGATTAATTTAGGCATATTTTATGTTCTTTTGAATACGATTATATAAATTTTCTGAAACGAAAGGCTCTGTAAGAAATCTTGAAAACGTCGCCTGGGCCGCTCAGTGAGTGCTCCTATTTATAATCCTTCTCGAAAGGGAGCATCTACCAATTCTCATTCAGAATCGTAGTTCACACTGAGCATCTTGGCCTAGGCGCAAGAAATGAGGCAACGACCTCATTTCTGCGCAGAAAAGTGATGGGTTTCACTTTTCTTGCGGCGGCGTTTTCTACTGAGCTGAAACGAATACTTTTTATATACCTAAAGTTACCTATTAGGATATGGCTAAATTACCCGCAGACCTGTCTAAATTAACAGAAGAACAGCGTTTGGAATTAGAAGAAAAACTTAAAAAAATGCCTCCGGAAGAATTAAAACAACTGCAGGAACAGCAGTGTATTTTCTGCCAGATCATTTCCGGAAAAGTCCCTTCCAAACAGATTTACGAAGATAAATCCTGTTTAGTAATTTTAGATATTAATCCGGCTGCAAAAGGCCACTTATTATTGCTGCCTAAACCGCATTATGCGATCATGCCGCAAATTCCTGAAAAAGAAATAAAACATTTATTTTTGGTTTCTAAAGCTCTTTCACAGGTACTGTTAAAATCCTTAAATGTTGATGGTACCACTATTTTTGCCGCTAACGGTTTGGCCGCAGGACAACGAGCTCAGCATTTTATCTTGCACTTAATTCCACGTAAAAGCGGCGACGGAGTTTTAGATCTTCCAGAAAGAATAATCCCCCAAGACATAATCGAAAAAGTTAAAGGGGCAGTTGAAAGTAAATTAAACGAACTATTAGGTGTGCGGAACGAAAATATGGCAGTGGCGGTGCAAGAAGAACCTCTTCCAAAACCTAAGGAAGAAAAATTTACTACCAGTTCTGCAGCTAAACGGTATCATAAAGAAAAATGTGCCTTTGCTCAAAATATTCCCGAAGACAAAAAAGTTATTTTAACTAAAGAAGAAGTAATGGCTTCTGGCAAAGAGCCGTGCACCTGTGTAACCGGCAAAAGAATTCCGCTTAAAAATAAAAGTAAAGCAAAACTAAACACAACGGAAGAGCCGGCAAAGAAAATAGAACTAAAAAAACCTATTGAAACTAAAAGTAAAATAAAAAAAGAAGCAGGAGCAAGTCTAGACGATATTGCCGGCTTGTTTAAATAAATATGAAATGCGAATATTGTGAAATCATTGAACGGAAAGATAAAGCGCAGATTTTATATGAAGATAATGATGCGCTAATCATCTTAAAAGATTTAGTAGCTATTCCTGGACAGATTACCGTAATTCCTAAACAGCATTTTACTATTTTAGAAATGGTTCCCGATTCCATTTTAAACAAATGTGTGGTGCTGGCTCAGAAAGTTGGAGCAGCTGTGTTTGATAGTTTAAGTGCAGAAGGAACTAACCTATTAATTCAGAATGGCTTGGGTGCCGGACAAAAAGTCCCCCATTTTGCTATTGAAGTTATTCCCCGCCGGGATGGAGATGGATTGAATTTCCAGTGGCCGCCTAAACCTTTGGCCGAAGATGAAATTGATTTTGTGTATACTTTATTAAAAGAAGAAGGAGAAAAAATAGTTATCGGCAAGGATGAAAGTAAATCTGAACAAGAAAAAAATAAAAACAGCAAAAAGGAAGAAAAAGGGGTAATTACTGCTACTGCCGGAGAAACAGAAATTAAATTAAAAAAAGAAGGAGATAATTATTTACTAAAATCATTAAAGCGTGTGCCTTAATTTTTATTTAACTTTAATTCTTATTTAGTTTTGGTTGGGTATTCTAAAACTTTTAATTCTAATCCACATTTAGCCCACTCATTAAAAAATAATTTTGGCGGAATACTGTTCTCTTGAATTAAAACTCCCGGTTCAATAATCTGTTTTCGAGCAATCATCTGTCCAATGATTGCCGCAGAAAATCCCGTCGTTCTTTGCATTGCTGAATGTACGCCGTCATCAAAATCAACTAGTTCGTATTGGAGCAGTTTATTGCGATTACCTAAACTTACTCTAACCAACAGCATATCTCTGCCCGGGTAATCTATTAGCTGGGTAATTTGTTCTTCTGTTGGTTTTCTTGTATCACCATCAAAAAAGCCCATCCGTTTTAGAAGGTGCATTTTTTCAAAATGTCCAGGAAATCTAATCGTTTTATAATCCAACTCTTTAATTTTTCCAGCAAAGGTGTTAGTTAAAGTAGAAGATCCGCCGGAAGTATAAGCCGCTTCTAATCTGGTGCTATGCCCCAAGCCAGGAATATCAAAATATAATTCTTCTAATCCAGTAAGAGATTCTACTAAAGTTCTTTTTCCCTTTTGTAATATTTCCGTCGGTTCATTATATTCGTTGATTAATCCTTCTACCGAAAAGACTTTCATGTAATTTAACAGCCCTCGTGGACTTTGCGGTAAACCGCCGACACGAATGCGGACGTAATCAGGCAGTTCTCCTAATTCTTCAATTCCTAAAGCAGTAATCAAGCTTACCGCTCCGGGAGCGATGCCACAATCTGGGATAACGATTACTTTTTCATCTTTTGCTTTTTGATCTAATTTAAATTGTTCTTCTACGACGGTATTATTGCCGCCCAAATCCACAAAATTAGTTCTAGCGGACATCGCTTTTTTAGTTAAGGCTAAATTTAAATTATAACTGGCTGCTCCAAAGACCACATGGGAAGATTCCAAATCCCGAACTCCGGGGGGTGCGCCCAAAGGGATTACGCGCTCATCGGCAAGTTTCTTTGCGGTTTGTTGTGCTTGCCCTAAATTAACATCTCTCAATAAAACTTCTTTAGTATCTTTGCTCTGTAACAGATGATAAGCGATCGCTTCACCCATTTTTCCTGCACCAACTATAGTATAATTATAGATCATATTGAATCACCCAGAAATTAAGCGGATTTTAGCTTTATAAAATTAATTAATCTCGAACATAATCTTTATATAATCACGGACTAAAAAATCAATTAATGCACCTTAAATTTTATCCGTATGATTTTGACTACAAAGTTGAGGACCAGACTTATTTTTATCTATATGGCAAACTGGAAAACGGACAGAAAATCGTCGTTAAACATCCTTACCAACCTTATTTTTATGCTTTATTAGGTGGTGTTGACCAAGAAGCCCTAGTTCGAAAATTAACTGATTTTGCCGTCGATACGGCTAAAGTGACCCATTGTGAAGCAGTAGAAAAAGAACTGCTGGGAAAAAAGTTACCTTTTCTTAAAATATATACTAATTACCCTAAAGCAGTTCCGCTGATTGCTCAGGAATTACAGGAGCAGGGAATTAAAAGTTACGAAAAAGACATCTTGTTTGTACATCGTTACTTAAGAGACAATAAAATTATTCCGATGTCTTTGACGGAAGCCGCTGGGGAATATTTAACTGAACCAAAAGAGCAAGGGGGACAATCAGAACGTATGCGTATACCTATCTTCCTTGCTAAAACAGTAGTTCAAAATAATTCTTCAGTGTTACTAAACTGGAATATCTTGGCTTTCGATATCGAAACTTATGCACTTAAAAAAGAAATTAATTCTTTTAAGAATCCGATCTTAATGATTTCCTTTTACGGAAAAAATTTCCAGAAAGTTATCACCTGGAAAAAATTTAATCATCAGTTGGATTATTTAGAAGTTGTAGCAGATGAAGCAGAACTAATTAAACGATTTAAAGAAGTTATTTTAGAGCAGCAGCCAGAAATACTTACCGGATATTATTCGGATGGTTTTGATTTTCCCTACCTGCTTGCTCGGGCAGAAAAATATCATATCTCTCTTGATTTGGGGATGGATTATTCAGAACTAACGGTTAGACATAACGACGCTAAAATTAAAGGGATAGCTCATTTGGATGTGTTTAAATTTATAAAAAATATTTTTGGAAAAAATCTCAAATCAGAAAGTTTTTCCCTTGATGCAGTTTCTCAAGAATTATTAAATCACCAGAAACATAAAGTTAATTTAGATAAATTAGCCTACGTCTGGGATAATGAGCCGGATAAATTAGTAACTTTTTGTGAATATAATTTACACGATTCTCGGTTAACCTACCAGTTATGTGAAAAGCTTCTTCCGGATATGATTGAATTCACGGGAATAATCGGGCTGCCTACTTTTGATTTGATTCGATTAAGTTTTAGCCGGCTGGTAGAAAATTATATTTTAAAACGGGCGATCGAATATAATGTTATCGCTCCCAATAAACCAGATAATGAAGAAGTTTCGCAACGGATGGAAGAATCCATTCAAGGAGCTTTTGTGTATGAGCCCACCCCGGGATTGTATTCAGATATTATTGTTTTCGATTTCCGTTCTTTGTATCCCACCATAATTACCGCCCATAATATCGGTCCGGAAGGGTTTCGTTGTTCCTGCTGCAAAGATAAATCTCCCGTGCCGGGAAGAGAACAGTACTGGTTCTGTCAGAAAGAAAAAAAGTTTATCCCTTCGTTATTGGAAAAATTAATCCTGTTGCGTTCTGGTTTGAAAAAACAAATTAAAGAAGCTAAACAGCAAGGAGCAAATATCCCTATTTTAGAAGCGCAATCCTACGCTTTAAAAATTCTCGCCAATAGTTTTTACGGTTATTTGGGATTTTATGCCGCGCGCTGGTATTGTTTAGAATGCGCTGCTTCCACCACGGCCTATGCGCGTAATTATATCAAAGAAACGATTGAGAAAGCAGAACAGCGAGGATTTAAAGTGATTTATGCGGATACTGACTCCTGTTTTCTATTGTTAGGAAATAAAACGATGGACGATGTTAATGGATTCATGGACGAGGTTAACGCTAATCTACCCGGACAGATGGAATTAGAAATGGAAGGGCAGTTTCCGCGGGGAATTTTTGTTGCTCAAAAAAGCACTGAAAAAGGCGCTAAGAAAAAATATGCGCTGTTGACGGAAAAAGGCGGAATAAAAATTACTGGCTTTGAATCAGTTCGTCGAAATTGGTCGCTATTAGCTAAAGAGGTACAAACGGAAGTGCTTGGTTTGGTGTTACAAGGCCAGGAAAAAGAAGCATTAACTTATGTTAAAAAAATTGTGCAGGAATTAAAAGCCGGCAAAATCGAATTAAGCAAATTGATTTTGAAGATGCAGATTACCCGAGAAATATCCCAATATCATTCTTTTGGCCCCCACATTAAAGTTGCCGAGGATTTAATTGCCCGAGGAGAAGAGATCCGGCCCGGAGCAGTAATAGAATATGTTATTAAGAAAGGTTCCGGTTTAGTTAGGGAAAGAGCCGGCATTCCGGACGAAGTTACCGATTACGATGCTGAGTATTACATTCGACATCAGGTCGTTCCGGCCGTAGCCAGCATCTTGGCCGTATTTGGTTATGCTGAAGAAGAGTTGTTCTGTGACAGCCGACAGACCGGATTGGGAAAATATTTTTAACAATTTAGTGATCTAAAGAATTAAGAAATTTCTACTTCAAAACTTTCTGAAACTATTGCGGTTGGTGCTCCGGTAACCATGCCGGTTAATTCGCTGCCGTATAATTGGAAGTCCGACTCTGCTTTTAATTCTCCGTCGTAATAAATCTTTTGGGTTTTTCCTAAGTCAAAAGAATAAACTAAGTTATGTCTTTCGCCTTGAAACAATTCAATTCCTGTTGCAGTCATCTGGGGTGTTCCAGCAACTAATTTATTTTCTTGCGGATAATAAAGAATGGTCAATCCAGGCACCGTAACCGAAGCAAATAAAATCACTACTTCGTCAATGGGTTCTTTGTAATATTTGCTGCCCGCCCATCCCGATAAGGTTCCTCCTTTGGTGTGGGGGAAATCTATTCCTTGAGGAGTTAATTGGCCCAAATTTTCATTTAAATCTACGGGAATCTTTTCTGGATTAAGAAGCTCTGGTTTTATCATTTGAAAAGAAACCAGAGTTAAAGCAGAGATAATTATAATTAAAACAGTAATTACTGCAATATGTTTGAAATTGATTTCTTTCTTAAACATAAGTAAATGTAAAAAGAAAGAGATATATAAATGTTGAGAAAAATAAAGTGGCCCTGCCGAGATTTTCACTGATACGATTAATTAAAACTAACCTCTTATTAAAACGAAAAAAACCTTCCCTCGCGCAATGTAGTGGCTTGTTTAAACAAATCAAAACTCCACGTTGTGTCATTTCTTAGATAATGGTTTCTTAACACATTCATTACTCTTATTAGTGCCTCGTCTTGAATTGCTAAGGGTAACGCTTTTATCTCTTTGTCGGTTAATCTATTTTCAAGAAGATAAGCGTTTAAGAATAATCTAGCTCTATCTCTTATGTCTATTCCCACATCATTCTTTCTTTCAGTTTTTTCTCCACAAGTTCTTGCAAATCTATGCATTCCAAATCCAACATCTCTTGCTCGTTGAGAATATCGCAGAGAATCAAAATCTAACATCGATGCAACTTTTTTTGTTGTTGGATCAAATAAAACATTGTGGGGATGTAAATCATAATGGATGATCTGTGAAGGTAAGCCACAAACTTTTGCTTCAACTATTGCTTGAGACTGTTCATTGATTTCATCTAAAATACCTAAAGCATAAGAATCAAAATCGGTTTGTTCACCATGGGTCCTTACTGCTTTTATTATTTTTTCTAAAAGTCCCCTGTCGTGACCAACAATTGAATTATTTATTTTTTTTAGTTCATTATCATAGGGAATTGTTGCTAATGCGCGATGTAATCTTCCAATCTCAGATGCAACTTCTGTAAGTTCCACCCGCGATCCATCAAAATTTTCTCCCCCAACAAAATTATAAAAACAAAAAACCCCTTCTTTAGTAGCATAAAAAGTGGTTCTTTCAATAGTCGGAATAACTGTTGGGGTTTTTATACCCTCATCTTTAAGATATCCAATAGCTTTGTTAATCAAATCTTGGGCTTCTGGATTATTTACATGGCTATGTTTTAAAAGATAAACTCCGGGTGGTGTTTCTACACGAAAATTATTACTGTTTTTTTCAGCACCCGCTGATAACCTAAGAAAATTAGCGTTATCTTTTCCCCAGCCTTCTTTTAGAATAGCCCTTAAACGAGATGATTCGCTTTTAGGCATTTCTTCATATTCTATGGTTGTTGTTCCATGATTGAAAGGATTTAAGTCGTGATATTGTATCATAACCGCTTTGAGATAGCACCACTATTAAAAATTAATGGTTTTTTAGTCTCATTAATATGGATTTGGTTTTAAAAAAATAAAGTGGCCCTGCCGAGATTTTCACCATCTGTTTTGAACTCGGGACCTCTGCTTTGCTTGAAAGATATTTGTTTAGAACACCCCCATATAAGAGCAGCGCTCTACCAGGCTAAGCTACAGGGCCATAGTTGTGAAAGAACAGGTGCTCTTTAAAAGGTTTTCTTTTAAAGTTAGTGCAAGATTAGATTTACACCTTGTTGCACATATATTTTGGTTTTAAACAATCTTTAAATAGGTCTTAAAATAAATTTAGAGTATAACTTTTATAGGGGTGTTAAATATGGTTATGAACATAAAGAGTAATCAATTTTATATGGATCTATATGACCGATTTGGCGCAAATCATTATTCCAAATTTAAGTTTGCCGTAGAGCGAGCTAAAGGCGCAGAATTTTGGGATGCGGATGGAAAACGATACATTGACATGCTTAGCTGCTATTCTGCTGTAAGTCAGGGGCATTGTAATCCACGTATTGTTCGTGCGTTAAGCGAGCAGGCCCGAAAATGTGATGCCGTCTCCGGAGCAGTGTATAATTCTACAATTGGAAAATGTCTGCAGAAAGTAAGCGAGATTACGGGGATGAATCAAGTCCTGTTAAAAAATGGCGGAGTGGAAGGAGTAGAATTATCCATTAAAGCTATGCGCGCTTATGGTTACACCAAGAAAAAAATTCCTTTAAATGCTGCAGAAATTATTGTTGCTGAAAATAATTTTCATGGGCGGACTACTACGGTGATCAGTTTTTCCAGCAGTGAACGTTCTAAAAAAGGGTTTGGCCCTTATATGCCTGGTTTCGTGTCGGTTAAATATAATGATTTTTCTGAATTGGAAAAAGCAGTTAATGAACATACTGCTGGAATTCTGCTGGAGCCCATTCAAGGCGAAGGAGGCATAATTATCCCTAGCGACGATTATTTTCCTAAAGTGCGAGAGCTCTGTGATAAGCAAGGAATCTTGCTTTGCTTAGATGAAATTCAAACTGGGATGGGCAGAACGGGAAAAATGTTCTGCTTTGAACATTATGGTATCCGGCCGGACATAATTATTATTGGAAAAGCTTTAGGCGGAGGAGTTAGGCCAATTTCGGGCATAGCTACTTCCATGGATATAATGGATACGGCGTTTAAGCCGGGAAATGAAGGCAGCACTTATGCTGAAGACCCTATTACGGGAGCGGTAGGTTTAGCGGCTATTGAGGAACTGCTGCGGATTAGGCCAAAAGAAGGAATTAATCTAGTGCAGCGAGCAGAAAAGATGGGTAATTATTTAATAAACCAATTAAAGGCACTGGACCATTCCATGATCAAAGAAGTGCGCGGCAAGGGTTTGTTGGTAGGCATTGAATTCTATGAACCGATTGCTCACCAAGTTGCTCTTGGTTTATTAAGAGAAGGAGTCTTTGCTAAAGATACCCATGAGACTACTTTGCGCTTTGCCCCACCATTGATGATTCCTAAGAAATTAGTTGACGAATCAGTAAGTAAATTAGAACGAGTGCTGGACGGCTTTGTTGAATATTATACTGGTAATCTGGGCTGATCTTAGTCGGGGTTTATTTGGTTGGAATTAAACAAGGATTCGCGTTAGCTTTTTGAATTAATTGCTCTGCTGTAGTTGTGGAGAGGGAAATATTGTATTTGTCAGTTCCGTTGAATTCTATCTTAATTGCTGTAGTAGCAACGTCAAATACACCAAATCTAACTTCATAATCTTTTAAGGATTGGTTAGGAAATCCTTTTCCAGTTGTTTCTTCATAAAAAACGAGAAATTCAGACATCCTAACTCCAGGTATACAATTAATATTAGCAACAGCATATAATTTATTTAGAACTTGTTTTCGATGTTCTTCTCTTTTTTGTTCTTCTTCTTGTTTCTGAATTTCCTGTTGGTATTTTACATTATATTCAGAGTCATACATCACTCGAACAGAAGGTATTCTGGATACGCCATATCCGACGGGCGCTAACAGAGCAACAATTCCCGTAATCTTAGCAAGTTTGCGGGCTAGTTTTCCCCAATTGATGGGTTTTACTTTTTTCTTTTTACAGGTTTCAGCAAGTAGGGTGCGTAAGTCTGGAGCATTACGATAAGTCTGGTTTTCCAATCGTGCTTTAGCTTCTGGTTCATGCCCGTATTTTTTAGCAATGGCCAAAGCTCTTTCTTGAGGTGTTCCGAGGTCTAGTTCTAATACAGAATCGGCAAAATTAGGATCATATTCATCATATTCTTCTTCCACTCTTGCTTCGATCGTTTTCACTTCTGCCATTTTAAATCCCCCAGAACACGCTAAACCAAACCCATTTTTAAAAAATGGCTGCTATTTTATAAAACTTACGGAAAAAATAGTTTAAGGGCGGGTGGTTTTTCTATTTTCTTTTTAAATAGTTTTTAAATAAAAAGCTCTTTTTGGCAAAAAAGGGCTTTTTCTCTACTTTATAATTACTGCAAACTTATATAAAGCTAAAAATAAGTATTTTAAGCTGAATGAATTTAAGCCAAATAAAAAAGCTGATGGACCGCAAGAAGACTTCTCATAAAGGCGAGAACGGACAAGCCTTAATTATTGGCGGTTCAGAAGAATATGTTGGGGCAGTTGCCCTGGCCGGATTAGCGGCTTTAAGAGTGGGCTGTGATACAGTAACAATTGCCGCTCCCGAAAAAGTAGCTTGGGCCGTACATCAATATACTCCTGACTTAATGTCTTATAAAATTAAAGGGGCCGGATTTAATATTAAGAATGCCAAAGAGATGGTAAAATATGCTGACCGTTTTGATGCCGTTTTAATTGGAAATGGAATAACCAGAAGAGCAGACAAGTTCTGTCAGTATTTTATTAAAAAGTCCCAAAAATTAAAAGTCATCGATGCTGATGCCTTAAAATCACTTTCATTTAAAGATTTTAATAACAGCATCCTTACTCCTCATGCTACAGAATTAGAAATGCTGCTGATCAACAGTAAAAAAGAATTTTTGCTGCCTAAATTAAGAGAAGCTAATGCCAAGGAGAAAGCGGAAATCTTACAAGGCAATCTGCGTTACTTCTTACAAAATAATAATGTTTTATTGGTAAAAGGGCCGACGGACATAATTATTTCTAACAGTAAAATCGCTTATAATCGCACTGGTAATCAAGGTATGACCAAAGGCGGAACAGGCGATGTCTTAGCCGGAATTACTGTGGGCTTTTTAGCCAAAACTCAAGATTTATTTAAAAGCGCCGTTGCTGCTTCATATATTAATGGTTATGTCGGCGATATGTTGTTAAAGAAAAAGAAAGGGTATACTTTCATTGCTTCTGATATTATTGAAGACTTAGCTAAAATTGATAAAAAAATGAAGGTTAAGCATAAATAATTTTTTACAGGCGGCACAATTCAATTTCTGAGTGATTTCTCTTTTTTGAGCATTTTTCACGACAT
>JBBSWB010000073.1:0-1191 GCA_038046465.1 Nanobdellota archaeon | reverse complement strand
CCAAAGCTAATTACAAAAACGAGCAAAATCACTCACTTTTCGAATTGTGCCGATAAAAATTAACAAACAGAGGTTCGGCCTAAATGGTAAATAAACCTAAAGACTATCAACAAGATTCATCAACTCTCGGGCTAATTTTTCGGAATCGTGCCGGATAAAGGCGCGGTGTTTAGCAAGCACATCACTCTGGCTGTATTCTGCCGTTTCATCGCTTAATAGATCTGCTAAAATTATCCTTTTATCATTGGTTAAATTGTTTTCAACTAAATTTGCTTCCAATTCGTATAGTTTAATCAATTGTTCTGGGGGTGCGCGGTTATTAATCAAAACAAAATCAAAAATATCTTTTCCCGCAAACCGCTGCATCTCCAACAGATAATCACTTAATTTTAAATTGCCAGTCTGTCCTTTCCGGTTCATTAAATTAACTACAAATACTTTTTTTGCTTTAGTTTCTCTTAACGCTTTACTTATTCCTTCAACAAGCAAGATTGGAACTAAAGAAGTATATAGGCCTCCAGGACCAAGAACCACTAAATCAGCATTCATGATTTCGTCAACGGCGCGATCATTAACTTTTGGAAAAGGTTCGAGATAAATATTTTTATAACCTTTCTCTATTTCTTTAGAAGTATAAATTTGTCCTTCTCCTTCCAGCAGAGTTCCATTTTCTAAAACCATTTTAAGACGAGCTTGATGCGTCGTAACGGGAATAACTTTTCCTTTGATAGAAAGAATTTTTCCTGCTTCCTCAATTGCTTTTTCAAAACTGCCGGTTACTTTTTCCAGCGAAGATAATAACAGGTTGCCAAAACTATGCCCGCCTAACCCTCCATTTTCAAAACGATAGTTCATTAAACTGCGCATCAATCTGCTGGAATTAGATAACGCGACTAAGCATTGTCTTACATCGCCGGGAGGAAGCACGCCCAATTCGTCTCTAAGAATGCCGGTACTTCCGCCATCGTCAGCCATGGATACGATTGCGCTTAAATCAACATTATAATGTTTTAAGCCGCTTAGAACCGTAAAGTTACCTGTACCCCCACCAATAACCACTACCTTTTTCATCCGAATTTATGAGGGGTTGCTTTCTTTTAAAGGTTATGGAATAAGAAAAAGAAAGAAATTAGTATAAATTGACATCCTCCCCAGCCATAAATGGCGGGGATTCCCTACGAGGGAAGTAAA
>JBBSWB010000072.1:0-6583 GCA_038046465.1 Nanobdellota archaeon | reverse complement strand
CCAAAGCTAATTACAAAAACGAGCAAAATCACTCACTTTTCGAATTGTGCCAAAATAAAGGATATATTTTTAAAAAGCAACGGATTTAATGATAAAAACTGGTTCTAAATGTGTTCTTAAGATTAAAATGACATTTGAAAAAATTATTGCTTACCATTATATGCCTTATGAGAGCTTTGAAGTTTTAAAGACAAAAGACTTTTATAAAGCGGGTCTTCTTCCAGGTGCAGAATATTCTTCGGTTATTCGGTCTGGATTTGATATTTTTTTAGAGGGCCTAGGTTTACTAGAGCTCAGAAAAGCTTTGTATTGTTTCTTAGAAAGAGAACCAGAATCGTGGATAAAAAATAAAGACTTTCCTTTTGTTTGGAAAGATTTAATCGAATACTTACAAAGAGGCACTACACAACACTTAATGTTGTTAAGTTTTCCAGTACTTCCTACTGATAAAGCCTTTGTTGTCGAAAGAGCCCATAGGCAGGCATATATTAAACAATATGGAAATAGCCCTCACCATTTAGATAAACTTAAAGATTCTTATGTTAAATATTGGAAATCAAAAGTACCCGTATTTAATTATGATAATAGTTATTCTTTACCGGAATTAATTTTTCTTTCGCCTGTTGGTGCTGAAAGATTACATCAAGAGTGGGATTTACCTAAGAAATTTTGTTTGGAAAAAAATAAATGGTTACCAACTACTAATATTGATCGTCTATTAGAAGAACCGAATACTTGGGTTGGTTGGGGAAGCTATAAATACACCTAAAACTAACGCCACCAATATTTCTAAAAACATTTATCACTCGCAAATAAGAAGCAATATATATGTTTATCTGCTTCTTTCTTAATAACTACTAAGTGACTATCTTTTCAAAAAATTACCCAAAGGTTTAAAAAGAAAGCTTGAAATTAAGATTAAATATACCAAAGGACATAAATTTTCGAAGAAAATTTAAGCCCTTTGTATATACAAAAGGCACAAAATTCTGTTCGGAATTTTGAGTCTTTTGGTATATTAAACAACGCTGAATGTAATCAAAAGTTGATATATAGTTTGGCAGAGACAGATAGTAAAATTGCTAATTCTGTTTCAAAATTTAGTATCGTAAAAATCTGCTAAGCAAATTTTTATGATGCAAGAAGGCAAAGCCTTCTGCACAGAAAACCAGAACGGTTTTCTTGTGCCAGAAATGACACATCATTTCTGTGCATAAATAAATACAAAATATTGTTGATAATTATTTAGTTAATTATTAGTCAAATAATAAGTTATAATTTGTCAGCAATTTAGAGGAAAAAATAAAATGACATCATTTGAAGAATTAAAAATTAAACCTGAACTTGCCCGAGCTTTGAAAGACGAAGGCATCGTTGAACCAACGGCAATCCAATACCGAACTATCCCTTTAGTTCTGGCTGGGAAGGATTTAGTGGGTATTTCAGAAACCGGTTCAGGAAAAACCGCTTGTTTTGGAATCCCTTTATTAGAAAAAGTCCAACCAAAGAAAGGCGTACAAGGCCTAATTTTAGCTCCCACTCGGGAACTGGCTATCCAGATCTCTGGGGAATTAAAAAAATGGAGTAAATATCTTAATTTAAAAACAGCAATTGTCTTTGGCGGAGTCGGTATTGAACCACAAATCCGAGCCATTGCTGAATCAGAAATAGTCGTAGGCACTCCTGGAAGATTATTAGATCATTTAAATCGAAGAACTTTGAATCTTTCCAAAATAAACTATTTCGTATTAGATGAAGCCGATAAAATGGTGGAAATGGGTTTTATTGAAGATATTGAAAGAATCCTTTCTGCTTCTCCCCGAAACCGGCAAATAATTTTGTTCGGAGCAACCATTTCTAGTGAAATTGATTATCTTAAGAAAAAATACATGCACGACGTAGTCGTAGAAGAAACAGAAGTGCAAGTAAAAAAAGATCTGCTTAAACAGTATTATTACGATGTACAAACCCACGAAAAATTTTCATTACTGGTGCATCTGTTAAAAAAAGAAAAGACCGGCAGAGTAATCATCTTTTGTTCAAAACGGTCTACCGTTGAACTGGTCAACCAAAATTTGCGGGAACAAGGAATCAAATCAGAAATGATTCATGGAAAAATGACCCAAAATAAACGAATGACGGTTATCGAACGATTTAATAAAGGCAAAATCGATTATTTAGTAGCTTCTGCGGTTGCTTCCAGAGGATTAGATATTAAAGACGTAACTCACGTGTTTAATTATGATCTTTCTCAAGACCCGCAGGAATACATTCATCGAATCGGTAGGACTGCCCGAGCAGGAGAATCGGGTAAAGCGATTACTTTACTTTCCTCTCAGGACCATGATGCTTTTCGGGCTATCTTTAGCCGATATGATATCGGTGCAGAAGAACTGCCTCGTGAAGATTTCCCAAAACTAAAATTTCAAACCGGAATGCAATCACGCAATTCTCGAGGCTTTGATCGAAGAAGGGAAAGTAGGGGTTCCTCGCGCCGAGGCAATGGAAATAGCTTTGGCAGAAGACGGTATTAACTTTTTTATTTATTATTTTTTTATTTCTTAACTTTCTTTTTACTTGATTTGCCCGGTTTTAACTTTTTTAATGCTTTTAAAGGTTTTAAAGTTTTTAGCCCCTTTTTTAAACCGGCTAAATTTTGTTTATTTTCTAAACCAAGCAAGATCAGGCAGCTCCACAAAGACATAATTCCAACTAAAGCAAAAGTGTAAGTAAACCCAATATATTCAGCAATAGCTGCGCCAATAGCTGCCGTAGCTGCAGTCCCCAAACCAGTTAAAGTAGAATAAAGACTCCATTCAAAACTTTGATGTTGTTTGTCTAAATTAGTGCTCCATAATCCTAACCAAGTTGGATAAACCAAACCACTGCCTATCCCCATCAGAACCTGAGCAAGATAAATATAATACACGTGGGTTGAAAAGATGTAAATAAATGGGACTAAGGTAACTAAAGAAGCTCCAACCACTAACCATTTAACTTTATTTTCCTGGCGATCAACATAGCGCGAAAAAGGCAATTGAACTAGACATTTGGTCACTAAAAAAATAGTGCTAGCCAAACCTGCTGCTAAAATCGTCCCTCCGACAACATTTTCCTTAATAAAAATGGCCAAAATTGGCTCTATTAGCCCAAAGCCGGTCAAAACGAAGATATCTGAAAGCATCAGCAGTTTAATTGTGCGATTCATTAGTCATATTAAAATATAGGCATTTATTAACTTTTCGATAAGCTCATTTGAGAACATTTTAACCCAGATAATGGTTTTTGAAAGATTTTATAGATGTAATTAAGCCTAAAAAAACCCATAATAAGCTCAAAAAACCTCTATTTGGAAAAATATATAAGCCAGTAATTGTTAGAATTGGCGATGGTTGAGAAAAAACCTATTATTGCCCTTGCACCGATAAAATATTACGATTTACACAAAACTAACAATGTTGAAAAAATTAAAAAATACATAAAGTTAGCTAAAAAAGCTAATGCAGACATTGTTTGTTTTCCTGAGACCTGTATTAAAAGAGACCGCCCCTCATTAACAGATAATTGTATAAAAGCAATTCAAAACGAGTGTAAACGCAATTCTATTTGGTGCATAGTTACTGAAAATATAAAAATAGGTAATAAAGCCCACAACATGTCTCTCTTAATTGACCGAGAGGGAAAGATTAAAGGCAATTATAAAAAGATAAATTTGTGCGGGGATTATTGTGTTAGTCCGGGTAATAAGATAAAAGTATTTAAAACCGATTTTGCTAAAATCGGGCTGGCTATTTGCTGGGACCTTGCGGATCCGGGTTTATTTGAAATCCTAAGAAGCAAAGGTGCTGAAATCGTATTCTGCCCGGCCCAATGGAACTATGATTTACAATCCCACCATAGTAGACCCAGACATCGGGAAGCGCAATTGTTAAAATCAATGGTGCAGGCTCGGGCTTTCGAGAATGTATTTTATGTAGCTTTGTGCAACCCTTTATTGGATGAAAAAACCCAGGTATCTTACTCGGCGATTGCTTGCCCCCACCGGATCTTAAAAGAATCGCTAGATCAGGAAGAGCTCCTAACTGCTGAAGTAGATCTAAAAGAAATTAAAAAATTTAGGAAGCTTTACTTTAAATAAAGTTCTTCTTGGTTTAGCTCGCGATTTATTTGACTTAAGATGTTGTCTTTTTAAAAAATCTAAAACCAGCCCAACTAATTTTTCATGCTCTTCTTCAATAAAATCTAAAGAGGGTTCAGAATTAACTTCTAACACCACCCAATCATCTCCTCTTTTAAGAAAATCAATCCCGCAGATATTAATTTTAGTTGCACCGATTACTTTATTAATGATTTTTTTAAGTTTAGCATCAATAAAAAATTTCTCAAATTCTTTTCCATATACTCCGGTGCATTTCCAATTCTTACTTCTTTTTAAAGCAGTTTGAACTATTTTTTTATCAATAACCGTAACTCGATAAGATGAAGAGGGAATAAATTCTTGAGCAATTATCGGCAGTTTATCACAATCAACCTCCCAGAATTTCTTGATTACCTGTAGAGCTTCAGTAAGGTTGTGGGCTATCCGAACAAATTCCCCCATGGTGCCGTAAACTCGTTTAAGAACTACGGGCCATTGGCCAAACCGTTTAAGTTCAGTTTTGGCAGAAACCAAATTTCTGGACAGCAAGACCGTATCGGGGGTGGGAATGCCAAACTCTTTACATTTTAAGTAAAACATCCATTTGTCTTCAGTATAATAATATAGCTCTGAAGCATCAATAACTCGTTTCCCCATCTGCTCGATGGTTTTTAAAGTTTCCACAACACAGTCTTCCGCAGAATTATTGTAAACCAAGCTGCACTTTTTTACTTGGCTTCTAAATTCATCTTCCTGAATTTGTTTGAAAATATTTAGTGGAACTAATTCAATATTTTTCTTTTTGGCTAACTTAGAAAAAATTAAATCTTCTTTGTTAAAATTCTTAGCAGCATATACGTAGCCTAAATTGAATTTGTTTGAATTAAAGATAGCTTTCACCTCTTCTGTATTAAATGTTTTTTTAAAAATATATAAACGTTGCGGTTGTAAAAGCTTAGTAGAAAATCTTAAAATTTATAAACCTCTCGACACACCAACCTAACTAGGAGGTGAAACTATGAAAAGAAATCTAACAATTTTGGTTTGTGTTTTGATTGTGTTGGTTATTTCTGGAATAGCTTACGCTGCAAATGAAAAGAATGCTGAAACTGAAGTTGCAACAGATGCAGCAGCCGAAGAACCGGCTAAAACCCCGACTTATGGGCAATGCGTTTCAGAAAATGCTGTTGTTAAAAATTCTTGTTATGCAACTGTAAAAGAAACCCTAAAAACCTGCAAAACCCAGGCTGCAGAAAATGCAACACCAAAAGACGCCACTAAACAATGCAAGCAGACTTACAAAAAAGATCTGAAGCAATGTAAGGTTGTGTTTAAAGCTAGCAAAAAAGAATGCGCAAAAATTAAACATAATGTCTTTGAAACAATGGGATCAGCATTTAAATAAATAGTTTTTATTTTCTTTTTTTATTTTTATTTTTTATTATTTTATCTTTTTATGTCACTTGCGGTATTTTAGTAATAGGCATAAGCCCCAAATCAATGCACAGCAGCCAAAACTCAACCCCGATACGATTCTAAACCAGAAATCCGGAAGAACTAGTAAACTGTATAAAAAAGTGATTGCTGAACTGACCGTCCAAATAAAATAAGAATTAGTATTGGCACTCATCTTTTTATTAACCCACAAATCTTTAATGGTAGGAAGATAGCCAACAATTCCTATGATATTAACGCTAGCATAAGCGAAAATTAAAATTTGCAACCCCAATTTTTCCATAATCTTCTATTAAACTAAAAGGCATATAAATCTGTCCTTGATTAAACCCATAAAATATACGAACTTATTAAGAAAAAACCAGGAGTTAGCTTTATTTTTTATTTGAGAAACAGGATAGGGAATTAATCAAACTGCTGACAAATAAGGTTTAATTCTTTTTTTATAATTGCGAGGGATTACATGGATATTTTTTCCGCCGATTTGTAAGTTATAATGGTATACCGGCAAGGATTCATCTTTATGCAGCTCGTTAATAAATAAAGCCCGTTTATCCAAACCTTTAAGTTCAAGCAGGGGCACTAAATCCAAATATTTTATTTCGGTGATGGACAAATTTTGGGAAAAATACAGCTTATTTCCTTTTTTTTGGTCTATTAACCACAGCTCATTTTTCTCATTTTCTTGGGCTTCAACCCGGATTTTTTCAATGATTGTAAAAACCAGCGATTCGTCTTTTTGCTTTATTTTTTTTAGGATAGTTTCAGAGCGGATAAATTCTTCAACAAATTTAACTAAAGGCAAAAAGTCATTTTCTTTAATATCTAATTTATTCAATTTAGAAACACAATGATGAACTTCGTTAAGGATCTTTAAGATGCGGTTTAATTGCGATTCAATTTCTTTTTTTTCTGCTCTGGATCTTTCATTTTTATGAAATTCATAATGGGGCCTATTCTTTCTCAAGGTGTAACAATAAGCATAATCTT
>JBBSWB010000071.1:0-7125 GCA_038046465.1 Nanobdellota archaeon | reverse complement strand
AATAAAAGAAAATTAAATTTCGTTTTTCTTTCCGTAATATCTTATGATTCGTAATTGCTTGCTGCAATCAACATTTTTAGCTTCTCCTACGGAATCAGGAATGTAGCGACTAACTACATAACCAACTACATTATCTACAGGTAAGCCTTGTTGACGAAGCGTTTTAGAATTAAAATAGGTTATAAAATCGGGATCAGGGTTAGGTGGAACTATTGCCGGAGAGCCTAAAGGGACGTATCGGTTAGCTTCAACTTCTTCTCGAGTTAATTCGGGTAAATCTGGTTGCAGGCGAGCGCCTAACCTTTCTGCGACCCGAAGAATATCAATTCCTGCTCTAGTTCTGTGGATAGGCCCTATACTTTGGGCACCTAGCGCTTTTGCGACCATATCGGGGTCAACTTTCTCCAAAGTTTTACCCGTATCGATAATTTTGTCCAAAGTTTTGCTGGTATCTTTTATAGTCATTAAATTTTGCCCGTAATAATTAAAATATCCTTTACTATAATGGTTTAAAAAAGCAATTTATTTTATAAAATTTATGTTTTAGTATTATACTTTATTGATCTCGTATCCTTCTTTGGTATCCCCAATAACATAACCTAATTCTTTTATTTTCTCCCGCAGTAAATCTGATTGTTTCCAATCTTTATTTTGCCGGGCTTCCTGCCTTTCTTTGACTAATTTCAGAACTTCAGTAGGAATTTTTAGTTTTTCTTTCTTTGCCTTGCTAAGGTCTAATCCTAAAACTTCATCAAACTTAAGCAGCAAAGAATATTTATCTTCAGCACTGAGTTTTTCTTCTTTAACCACTTCCCACATTGTCGCCAAAGCTTTAGGCATATTCAAATCATCATTAACATCTTTAGTAAACTGATTAACAAATTGAAGTTGTTTTGTTTTGTTTTGTTTTGTTTTATCGTCTTCACCTTCTTTCTTAGCTTCTTTAAATTCTACTACCTTTTCTACTAATCTCTTTCGGGCAGCTTTTGCGCTTTCTAATGCTTCGTAGCTAAACATCAAGGGCTTACGATAATGTGTTCCTAAACATAAATAGCGGAGATCTAACGGCGCAAAATTATTTTTTTCCAAAACTGCTAAAGTGATAAAATTATCGCCAGACTTGGCCATCTTTTCTCCCGAACCAAGCACCAAAAATTCATTGTGCATCCAGTATTTAACCCACGGTTTCTTTTCCGTTGCTGCTTCTGCTTGCGCAATTTCATTGGTGTGGTGCACTGGAATGTGGTCTATTCCGCCGCAATGGATATCAAACTGTTCTCCTAAATATTTCATGGACATGGCTGAACATTCAATATGCCAGCCCGGGTATCCTGCTCCCCAAGGAGAATCCCATTTCATTTCTTGGTCTACAAATTTAGATTTGGTAAACCATAACACAAAGTCATGAATATTTTTTTTATGTAAGTCTTTCTTGATTCTGGCTTTAGTTTCTGCTTCTAAATCTAGTCTAGCTAATTTGCCGTAATCATTTAATCTAGAAGTATCAAAATAAACATTGCCGTCGGCATTATAAGTGAACCCTTTCTTTTCCAGTTTTTTAATCAAATCGATTTGTTCTTTGATATGCTTGGTAGCATTACACCAAATTGTTGGCTCAATAATGTTTAATTTTTGAACATCTTCCTGAAAGGTTTGGGTATAATATTCTGCAATGGCCCAAACACTTTTATTCTCTCTTAATGCTGCTTTCAGCATCTTGTCTTCACCAGTATCTGCATCAGAAGTAAGGTGCCCCACATCAGTAATATTCATCACGTGCTTGACTTTGAAGCCGTTAAATAGTAAAACTCGTTTCAGCAGGTCTTCAAAGAGGTAGGAGCGCAGATTACCAATATGTGCATAATTATATACTGTAGGTCCGCAGGTATACATACCTACCTGGGTTTTCTTTAGGGGAATAAATTTCTCCCTTTTTCTCGTTAAAGTATTGTATAAAATTAAAGACATCTGATTTAAACTAATCGGAAAGTATAAAAAGATTTCTAATAAAAGATTTCTAATCAAAAGAACCCAATCTAAATGCAAATAACACAAATACGCCTAACACAAATATTTCTAATCCGAACTGTATTTCAAATCCAAACGGGAAAAGTTTATATTCTGCTTTCTTATCACTTTTTTATGGATTCGGAAATACAGAAAAAACTAATTCGAGCAGGAAAAATTGCTGCACAAGTACGAAATGAAGGGGCGGCTAAATTAGCTATTCCGGGAACCTCTTTCTTAACCGTGATGGATTATTGTGAAGAAAGAATTCGGAAATTAGGCGGAGAAGTTGCCTGGGCGCAAATGGCCGTTAATGAAACTGCTGCCCACTTCTGTCCGACTGATGATGACCAATCCGTTTCTAAGATCGGAGATGTTATTAAAATAGACATCGGGGTGCATCTTGACGGTTATATCGCTGATACAGCTATGACAGTTGAAGTTGGCTCTACCAAATATAAAGAAATGATCAAAGCGGCCCAAAATGCTGTAAAGGCAGCTCTTAAAATTGCCCGACCCGGCACTGCTTATTGGGAATTAGGTGAAGCTCAATCTTCCGAAGCAGAAGCAGGGGGTTTCACAACTGTAAAAAATCTTTCTGGACATACTTTAGGTCAGTATAAAATCCACTCCGGGTTGAATGTTCCTTCCTATAACAATAACGATAAAACTGTATTAAAAGAAAATGATGTTATTGCTATCGAACCGTTCGTAACTAACGGACAAGGGATGATTAAAGAGAAAGGTACAGCAACCATTTTCATGCTGGTAAAAGAAAAAGGGGTGCGCTCACCTCATGCTCGTAAAATTCTGGAAGAAATCCGTCCACTTAATGGATTACCGTTTACCACCCGTTGGCTAACTCGAAAATTAGGCAAAGGTGCAACTGCGTTAGGATTAAGAGAATTATTGCAATCAAATATTATCCGAGCTTATCCACCTTTAGTGGAAGTTTCTGGAGGAATAGTGGCCCAAGCAGAACATTCAGTAATCATTAAAGATAAACCGATTGTGTATACTAAAAGTAACGAATGATAACCCCGAACGGATATTAAGGTTATAGTAATCTTCTATTTCAGAAACTTTATAAAACAATTATTTTTATTTCATTTAATGAAACATTTTACATCTTTAAAAGAACAATCTAAAGACGATATCTTAAATTTAATTGCGTTAGCTCAACAGATTAAAATCAACAGACAATTAGGAGAAGCGACCGACTACCTAAAAAACAAAACCTTAATTATGCTGTTTCAGAAAACTTCTACTAGAACCAGGCTTTCATTTGAAACGGCTATGACTGAGTTAGGAGGGCATTCTATATTTCTAGATGCTAGAACTTCGCAATTTGCATTAACTGATTTTGGCGACGAAATTAAAGCCGTGATGCGCTTTGGCCATGCCTTAATGTTTCGTGCTAAAAAAGCCAGTGATGTAATTAAAGCTGCTTCGTTTAACCAAATTCCGGTAATTGATGCCTGCAGTGAAAAATACCATCCTGCACAAGCTTTAAGCGATTTATTAACCATGGCTGAACATTCTAATGGTATCGATAAAGTCAAAAAAGTAGTTTGGTTAGGTATTGAAAACAATGTTTCTAACACTTTGATGTTAGCGTGTGTAAAATTGGGGATTCAATTTGTAATTGTTGCTCCGGAAGTAGATCAAGATAGTGTTGATTTAGAATTAAACCAAATGGCAGAAAAAATCGGATTAGTAACTAGAACACTTAATCTTGCTGAAGCCTTAAAAGATGCCGATTATGTGCATACTGATACGTGGATGAACATGGAATTCTTTGAGAATGGAGAAGTTAAACCAGAATTCAAATATGAACATGAACGAAGAAAAAATAGATTTATGCCGTTTCAATTGAATGCGTATTTAATAAATACTTATTGTCCTAAAGCAAAGATAATGCATTGCATGCCCTGCCATACTGGTTATGAAATCTCCCGAGACGCCATTGATCACCCCAATTCAGTTATCTTTGATCAAGCTGAGAACAGATTACACATGCAGAAAGCGATGCTGGTTTGGGTTATGAAAAATTAAATAAAACTAAATAAGCAAAAAAGGTTTATTTCAAAAACTCAACTTCTACTTCTAATTGATCTGCAGTCGGGTATTCAGTAACGATTGCCGGAAGCAAGCCCAGTTTGATAAACTTCTTTTTGTTTTTCAATACTTGTTTTTTAGCTAAAATTATTCTTGGCTTGTACATATCAATTTTAAAATCGTCGTCTTTGAGTTTTAGATCTTTCTTAATTTTGTCGCAAAGTGGCTTAAGCCGTCCGATAAAATAATTTTTGTCGCAAAGTTCAAGCTGCTTCCGATACTCAAACCCCGGAGCTAGTTCTGGAAAATATAGTGCACCTCGGGTGAGCATCCCTTCTTCATCAACCAGATCGAACTTATTCCGGCTAACTTTAGCTTCTCTTTTGATGCGGTTGCTTAATTGAACTGCATCTTTTAATTTTGCTGTGCATAAATGCGCCGAAATTTTGTATCCTTTTGCTTGTACATGTTCAAGCATCGCTAAACCTAATTCCAGTGAACCTTTAAGGGCATAACTTAACTGGTCCTTGGTTTGAAAACCCAGCTGCAGAAGTTTTGACTGCTCGTTATCAGCAACTTCTAATTCATTTAAGTTTAAAAACTCAACTTTGTCGTGAATAAAATCGATTACTGCTTTAGTTTCTTTTTCTTTATTGGGAATTAGCGGCATTTCCACTCCGACATTCCATTTGAATTCTTTTGCCAGCTCGAGGTTATTCCATAATTTTTTTGAATCCAAATCCAAATGAAACCTAATTTCATCCAAACCGGCTTCATGTAGTTTTTTTAAGAGTTCTAAAGTTACTAAATTTAAAGAAGTATACAAATGAATATGGAAATCTTTGCCGAAATGTTTTTTTAATTTTTGTATGTATTCAGTGGTGCGCTCAATCTTACATAATGGATCCCCGCCGGTAATTCCTGCCCCTTTCGCGTCCATGGCTTCCGCTTCTGCAATTACGTCGGCGAAAGATTCGATTTTCCGCTCATTAGCAAAGATAACGTCTTTCTGGTATTTTTGATCAGAAACTGGACAAAAATAACATCTTCGAGGACATTCACCAGTAATAAATAGAACTAGCTTCTCCCCTTTCACACAATAGCGGCAGCCTTCTGGCAGCTTGCCTAAGTTGTAGGAAAAGTATTTATTTTCTTGTATAAATCTGTTTTCTTGCATAAGAAATTTCTAAGTGCGTATTTTTTAAATGTTTGTGCTCTCTTTTGTGTTTTACTAATTGAAGTTTATTTCTTTTTTATCTTCGGCAGCAACTTGTAAACAAATAAAGCGGCTAAAATTATAACTACCCAAAAAATAATTCCCGTAATGATCTTTAAAGCAAACATTATTAGATTTAAAATTAAAATAAGTAAGATGCCATATCCAATTAATTTTAAAATTTTTTCTTTCTTCATCTTAATTTTTTTATTGCTTCTTTAAGCGTTAATAATTGCTCCTGGCCAGACTGCATATCTCTCAACATAACTTTCTTTTTCTTTAGCTCGTTCTCACCGACAATCATCACAAAAGGAAGGCCTAACGAATTGGCATACTCCAAATTTTTGCTAACGCCTTTCTTTCCAATAGCGAAATCAGCCTTGATGCCTTCAGTTCTTAATTGTTGAACAATTTTCAAAGATTCCTCGACGGTATTAATGGGAATGACACAGACTTTAGCTAAGGTTTTTACTTTCGGTTCTTTTTCAAAGTTAGATTCAGATTTAATTACTTCCATGATAGGCACTAAACCAAAAGCTATACCTACTGCTGGCACTTGCCTTTCCCCGCCCATAAATTTGCCAATTAAATCGTCCCATCTTCCTCCACCAGCTAAAGAAGAAGTAATCGCGCCTTGCGTAGCAAAGATTTCGAAAACGGTTCCGGTATAGTAAGCTAAACCTCGGGCTAAAGAGGAATCAAACTTTACAGAAACTTTCATTGCTTTAAGATAAGAAAACAATTCTTCTAATTCAAATAAACCTTCTTTTCCAATTTCATTAGTAATTTTATTTTTAAGCTGTTCTAAAGTATTGTCGGAGTTGATAAAATCAAAAATAGGTTTAATTTGCTTTTTAGAATATCCTTTTTGTTTAAGTTCGTCTATGACTCCATTTTGTCCTATTTTATTTAATTTATCTAAAGCAACAATTGCTTCCTCTTTTTTAGTGATCCCTGCTTGCTCTAAAATCCCATTCAGAAGTTTGCGATTATTAACTTTAATGATTACTTTTAACCCTAATTTTTTGAAAACGGTATCTGCTACTGCCAACAGTTCTGCATCTGCGAGCATGGAATTAACTCCAATCGTGTCTACATCACACTGCCAGAACTGCCGGACTCTTCCTGCTTTAATTGGCCCGTCACGGAAAACAATACCTAATTCGTATCTTTTAAAAGGCAGCTTTAAAGTTGGATTAGTAGCTACGTATCTGGCTAAAGGAACCGTTAAATCAAATCTTAAACCTAAGTTTCTTCCTCCTTGATCTTTCAGTTTAAAAGTTTCTTTCAGAGCATCAGAGGCTTCTCCGGCAGCAAATTTAGCTGTTAAGGTCTCGTAGCGCTCGATGACGGGAGTTTCCAAAGGCGCAAACCCATACAATTCAAATACCTCTTTGAAAGTATCAACTACTTGATTTTGTAAAATCTTCTCTTCCGGAGGGATGTCCCTTACTCCTTTAGCAGTTTGCAGTTCCATAGGTGATAGAAAAAGAGTTGGGTTTTATATATGTTTTGAGAAAAATAAAGTAATCCTCTTTAGCGATTGAATCTTATTAAACAATTAGGAATGCTGAGACAAAGATAAAAAAAAATAATAGTTTAAGAAGTTTATTGTTTTATAGAAGCTAAGTATCGAGAAACAATTTCTGAAAGTACAGATGCTCTACTTAAATCAAGAACTTTTACAACTTCTTCCCGATTTTCATCTAAAACATCCAGCATTGCAACATAATCAGTACGCTCAATTGGTGCTGCTGTCCTGCAATCACCCCATTTTTTGCGCACCTGCGGTGCCTTCAAGCTCGCTATCGCTCGCACGACGACGTACCCCACGCAAAGCATCG
>JBBSWB010000070.1:0-53267 GCA_038046465.1 Nanobdellota archaeon | reverse complement strand
AAACAAAACTACTTTATTAAACTATGTGCGGCAACTTTCGCAGTTATCTATATCTAGTTAAGTGAGTGAGCAGTGCCAATGGAGGCGCACGACATCCAAAAATTAAGTATAAACTCAGATGCCGTAATCGCGCCGTGCTCTGCTCACAGGAACGCAACTAAATATGTACTAAATAACCAACTAACTAAATAAAAAATTGTCTGTTTTTTAAAACTTTGAATCACTTTTCAAACATTTTTAATCTCAAAGAATTTTTACTTTTCCAGGTATATTTTGGAATATTTCTCCGGTTTCTAACATTTTTTCTAATAACTGTTCAGTTTTTTCCAAAGAAGATTTTTCAATAATTTCTTCAATAAACACTCCGCTCCCAGTATCTAATTCAGAAATAAGTTTTTTTAATTTTTGATTAGGTAATTCTAAATTTTCTTCTTCAAACTCACCTTCCTCTTCTTCAAAATCTGATTTAGTTTTTGTCTTAATTTTAATAATTTTATTGGTTTTACTTTTATCAGTTTTAATTATTTCTGGATTTTCAGTAAATTCTTTTGAAGATTTTTTCAATTCTAAAAATCTTACTTTTAACCATAACGGGTTAATTTTTTTAACCACTTCTGGAGAAATATATTTTTCTTGACGAAAAGTTCTAACCCTCCCTATAATCAATAAAACATCTCCAATAGTGATATTTTTAGAATTCTTGTTTTCTTCAAAAAAACGGAGAATTATTTTTTCTGTACCATCATCAATTAAAAAATTAGTTATAGCTCCCTGTTGTTCTCTATTCACAACGGTGGCTAAGATATTAAATCGAAATATTTTTTGCTGTTCTAAAGTAAGCAAATAACTTGGTTTTTGGTCTTCTCCTTCTAAATATTCACTTAATAATAAATTTTTAATAGTAGTTTTAACTGCAAAAAAACGAGTATCAGTTATATTCTTCTGTTCGGGAAGCATAAATAATCCTCTTTATCAAATTATTATTATTATTATTATTATTTACAGTCTTTGGACAAAGCCTCGTTTAGGTTCAAAAATGTCTCCTGATCGGCGCAATTTTTCCAAAGCATCGTCTATTTTTTCTTGGGTAATGTTTTTATCTTTAGCGACTTCAACAATATTTTCAATAGGAATAATTTTGCTCTGAAGCTGTTCTTCTAATAGATTAATAATCTCTTTCATTTCACTAATAGTATTCCGTTGAGTTGCAGTTATCTTGCTTCCACCTAAACGGTCGATATCTATTTTTCCCGTCTCAGAATCTTTAGCAATTTGATTAAGACAATAATCAATTAACCCAATAGCAATCTGAGCGTCTTTTTTACTAACTTGTTTTGATAAACGTAGTTTAGCAGAAGCTTCCGATAATCTTACTAAAGCTTCTAATTGACGGGCAGTAATAGGGATACTTTTAATATTACCCTCATCAGAAAGACCGGAATTACGCATAGAAACATAATATTCTTTGATCTCTTCTATTGCTGCATCACTCATTCGAGGATTCACTTTAGATCGAGCATAAGCAAAGAATTTTTTTATCAGTTCAGTAGAAATCGTAGAAATAATATTCTTGGGATCTTTATGTAAATTAAGGATAAATGCAGCAGCTAATTCATCTTTTTCCCGATTAGGTAAGTCTTTAACCGGAAAAATTAAGTCAAACCGGTTAATCAAAGTTGGAGGCAAATCAATTTGAGTAGCCACTAAATCATAAGGGTCAAAGCGCCCATGTTTGGGGTTAGCCGCAGCTAAAACAGTAGTTTCACAATGTAAAGTAGCTTGGATATTTGCTTTAGCGATGCTAACTGTCTGTTGTTCCAGAGCTTCGTGTAGAGCAGAAGTGTCTTCTTTGCCCATTTTATCTAATTCATCAATAATAGCAAACCCTCGATTAGCTAAAACTAAAGTTCCTGCTTCTAAGGACCATCCCCCTAAAAATTCATCTTTAACTACAGAAGCAGTTAAACCTGCGCCAGTTGCGCCTTTTCCACTAACAAAACGGGCTTTTGGGGCAACTTTAGCCACTCTACTTAATAATTGTGACTTTCCTGAACCAGGATCCCCAATCAAAAGCATGTGCATATCTCCCCTAGTAGTGATTCCATCCGGACGTACTTTTCGACATCCCCCTGCTAATTGTAGCACAATAGCTTCTTTGATTTTATCGTGCCCATAAATAGAAGGGGCAATATTATCAGCTAGGAGACGTAACGGATCAGGAGATTTAGCAATTTCTTTGATTGCTTCTAAATCTTGGTCACTAATTTGCATATCTATAGTATCATCGTTTAACGTTTCAATAGAATTAGCTTCTACAATTAACTCAAATTTAGTCGATTGTCCTCCGGTACGCAAAGTAATGGGTACCTCTACTACCCAACCAACAATGCGTATTTTAGATCCCGGGCTAGAGCGTCGCTCAGTAATAGGTGATACTAAATCTTCTTTAAGAAAAACATTAATCCGTTTAGGTTGAGCTCCATCCAAATCTTCCACCGCTTCTTCTAATACTAACCCTTGGCCGTCAACTAATTCTTTGGCTATTTCTTTAAATTTTCCTTTTCTTCCACAACCACACCGAGAAGGTTCTTTATATTTACTATCCAGTTGGAGAACATTTAAAATATTCCCACAAGAAGGGCATTCAAATTTAGCAGTGGTTACATGAGGGCGTACGGTTGATTTTTGCCGAATAATCCCTTCCAACCTAATTAATTTTTTTAAATGCTTGCTTCTTATTTCACTAATAAGAATCTTTTGTGAATCAGGAATATTAATTAATCTAAGATTAAATTTAGTTACTTTTTTAGGCAAATCAAATTCTTTTACTGCTAATTCTGCTGCTTTTAAGAGTTCTTCCGGATTTTCTAAAATCTCATCAGTAATTTCTGTATTAAATTTAATTAACCCTAAAAAATCTAGAATCAAAAAATTATTTCCTTTACGTACTGCTTCTAGAAGCTGGGGGTAGTGATTTTGTTCAATAAATTCCCTAAATATCTTAATTTGCTCATCAACTTCCATAACCTAATGTGGAATACAACCTGTTCCACTCCCCCTTATTCTATCCCTCGCCAAATAATCAAAATAAAAGAAAGGAATTTAAAGATTTAGGTTGTTTAACTTATATATAATCACTCACTTACCTAAAACTTTCTTTAAATTCTCAATAAGTAAATCAGTTGCTTCATTGACTTGTTTTGCAGTTTTAGTTCCAGTACAAACAATTTTTCCATTACTAAACAGCAGGAAAGTAGCATTGGTGCCTTTTAATTTATGTACTAAACCGGGGAACTGTTCTGGTTCATACTCCGTATTGGGCAATTTTAAACCTAAAACATTTAAATTTAAGTCCATGCCAATGCTTCCGGAAGCAACAATGTTTTGGACGGTTATTTCTGGTTTGATAGTAATATGGATATCTAATTTTTTAAGGCTTTTAATGATACTTTGGATGCTTTTTTCAACATCATCAATAGTTCGGGCACCAGTACAAACAATTTTTCCACTGGAAAAAATTAAAGCGGATGTTTTTGGTTCTTTTATTCTTAGTACTAAACCTGGGAATTGTTCAGGATTATACTCAGTGTTAGGAAGGGTAGCAGCCATTTTTTCTAAAGGAATATCTTTTTCCAAACTGCTAGAAACAACAATATTCACTATACTTATTTCCTTTTTAGAACTTTTTTTTGCCATATTTTCATGACCCCCTGTTTTACTTTCCTTTATAAATACAGTTCGGACTATTTAAATATTGCCTTTATAAATGCTTATTTTTGTTTTTAAGCTTAAACGGCCTTTTTTAGGAACTTTTTTAAAGAAAGGGCAGGTTTAATGGTCGTTAATGGCTACGATTTTTAACTCTTTACTGTTACGATATGGGGAATTATTTTTAAAAGGAAAAAATCGCGCCTTTTTTGAGAAGAAGCTTGTAGGAAATCTTAAAGTAATCACCGAAATAAAAAAAGTAAAAAATTTAGGCGGGCGTTTTAGTGTCGATTTTTTTCCCGAGCATCAGCAACTAAAAAAAGTGTTTGGTTTAGTTTCTTATTCTCCTGCGATTAAAATAGAAAAAGATTTACAACTTATTCAACAGAAAGCGTTAGAATTATTAAAACCAAAAAAAGGCACTTTTAAAATCACCACTAAGCGTTCTGATAAGACTTTCCCGATAACCTCTTTAAAATTAAATCAGCTGATAGGGGAATTTATCGAAAAAAACAGCCCTCTTCAATTCGCATTAACTAATCCAGATACAATTTTAAATCTTGAAATTAACCAAGACGGGGCTTATTTTTTCTTTGAGAGTATTCCTTGTTTTGGAGGATTACCTACAGGTATAGAAGGAAAAGTTTGGTTGCTACTAGAAGACCAAGCCAGCGTATTGGCAGGGATATTATTCTTAAAACGCGGCTGTCATCTTAACTTGATAGCGTTGGAAGAACAAGATTTTTCTTTGTTGCAGCAATTTAGCCCCCAAGTTTTAAAATTAAATTTAATAAAAAAGTTCTCTGAATTAGAAGTTCAGATTAAACACGGAGTTTTAGTCAGTGGGCAAAACTTAGAAAATTATCAAAATTATGGTCTTAATTTAACTGTGTTAAGGCCTTTAATTGCCTACGATCCTAACGAGATTAAAGAAGAACTATGCAAGTTTAAACCTTAGTTTCCTATCCAGCGAGAATAAATTGCCTGAGCCTCTTCTTCTGTCTGCGCTTTAATCAGCGCTCGTCCATCTTTAAATAAACTAATCTCTCTGAACTGCAAGGTTACACCATCATCAATAACTTGGCCAAGTTTTTCCCATTTTTTTTTTAGTTCTTTAAAAGAAGGTTTTGGTCCGAATAATTGGTATTTTCCCGCCGAGCAAAAACGAATCGCTTTTTTAAGATTACCTTTTTTATTTTCTAAGAAAAGATAATTTCCATTACAGGTTTCACAATCTTCTTTTTTATTTATTTTTATTTTTTTAAATTCTTGATTCCAAAGGTTATAATAATAAAGATAAGGCTCTATTTTTTTTCCCAATAAAATTTTTAAGGCTAAAGTAGCTTGCAATGCTGCGATAGAGCAAGTAATAGTGTTCAATACCCCGACAGTATCACAAGTATCTAAACTAGCTTCCTGCAAGAAGCATCTTAAACAGGGTTGACCTGCTAAAATAGGCATGGCATAGCCAGAAGTTTTAATAGCTGCTGCATAGATCCACGGGAGGTTTTCTTTCTTGCAGAAATCATTAATCAAGAAACGAGTTTCTAAATTATCCGTACAATCTAAAATCAAATCAGCTTTGGTTAAAAGAGAAATATTTTCTAAATTTAAGTGAATCGGCTCAGCAGTAATTCTTATTGAGGAATTAATCCTGGTTAATTTTTCTTTGGCCGCAACGGCTTTGCTTTTTCCCACATCACTTTCTTCAAACAAAATTTGCCGGTGAAGATTGTTTAGCTCAACTACATCCCGATCAATTAAGCATAAATTACCTACTCCTGTGCGAGCTAATAATTCAGCAGCAGCCGTGCCTAATGCACCTATACCAACAATCACTACCTTTTTTTGCTGAAGGGTTTCTTGTCCAGTTAATCCGATTTCTGGTAATAAAATCTGTCGGGAATAACGGTCATCCATGGATTATCGCCTCTTTTAGTTTACAGGCATTACAAACATCTTGATTAGCCAATTCCTGGCAGCGTTTGCATACTTTTATTTGTGCAGTCGGTTCTGCTTGTTTTAACTGGGGCAGAAGCTCTAAAAAAGAATTGATAATCCCTTGTTTAGTTCCAGCATATTGGTTTTCAAAATCATTCAACATCGCTTGGATGTGATGCCGATATCCTTGTTGAGAATAAGGGCATTCAGCAAAGTGTACTTTAAACCCTTTTAAATAAGCATATAAGCGCACTTCTTTTTCCGTGCAGAAATACAGCGGTTTAACTCGTTGAATAAATCCTTCTTGCTCGCCGGTTCCAGAAATAGGCCCTAATCTTCCCGCCAACTTAGTGTTAGCTTTGAAAATATTCATCAAGATGACTTGGGCTTCATCATCTAAATTATGCCCGGTAATAATCAGTTTAGCGCCAAATTTTTTAGCATACTTATTTAATAAATAACGTCGCCATACTCCACAAACGTTGCAGGGTTTCTTGTTAGTGTTAGTTTTAAACTTGGGAAACGCTTGGTTTAATTCTAAACCAAATTCGTCTTTAAATGAAACAATCTTTAATTTAACTTTATTTTTTTTACAAAATTCCTGTAAGTCGCTTAAAGTTTTTTCTCGATAATCGGCAATTCCTTCGTCGATAGCTAAAGCAAACAGGGTCGCTTTAAGTTTATATTTTTTTAAGTATTTTTGAGTTAAATGCAGGACGGTTAAAGAATCCTTGCCCCCAGAAGTAGCCACACATAAATTTTCTGCTCTACCAATTAAGTGATAACGATTAATCGTCTTGAAAACTTTATCTTCAAAATAGTTTAGGAAATGTTTTTTACATAAATTTCCATGCTGTAAAACTAGAACTGCCGGTTGGCCGCATTTACCGCATTGCATCCTTATCCCCCAGAAATAACGCTAAGCAGATATAATTCTTCTCCTTCTTGCAGCGTTTCCTCCGCAGTAATTACTTCTTCTTTTCGGAGCACTATGACTGTTTCCGGATTAATAGATAAATGGTTTAGAAGTTCTGTTACAGTGTTCCCTTTAAACTGAACGGCAGTAGTAGTTTGGGTTCTTTCATTAAATATGGTAAGTTTCATATTCCCTCCCCCAAGTCTCTAAATAAGGCCCAGGTTAATGGATAAAGCTGGTTTTTAAACTGGTTTTATAAACCTTTGCCTAGGTAAATTATAAAAAGAAACCTCTCTTTTTAGCTTCTATGGATAATTATTTGTTAATGAAGAAAAGCCTGGATTTAGTAGCTTTTTCTAACAGCTTAGGCTTTGAAAAAACACTGTTTCTAGGAGAACAGTTTATTTTACTGGAAAGCAACAGTAAAAAGGAGCTGCTTAAGAAAACTTTACAAGCCAAACAAACAGGGTTATTTACCATTTACCGCGTTAAAGACGAGGAATTACTGCGCTTTGCCTTGGAAAAAACCCCGGTTGACCTGGTATTAGGAATCGAGAATATTCATGCTAAAGACAGCGTACATTATGTTCGGGGCGGTTTAGACCAGATTCTGTGTAAAATTGCTGCCGAGCAAGGCAAGATCATTGGGTTTTCTTTTGCCGAACTGTTAAATTCCCCTAACCCTGCTGCTTGGTTAAGAAGGGTAAAAGCCAATGTGAAGCTATGCCAAAAATACAAAGTTAAGCTGCTGTTCAGCACCTTTGCTGCAACTAAAATGGAGCTGCGCAGCAGCAAGGATTTAGAGGCCTTTTCGCGTATTTTAGGTATAACTACTCTTTAGTGGTTAATTCTGCGAAAGATTTATAAAGAAAGGCCTATTTTTAGTCTTATTTAGTAGGAGGTATTGATAAAATGAATATAGAAAATTTAGTGAAAAAAACAAAACAGGCAATTTGTAGTGCAGGTATAGCTTATACTGCTATGGTTAATTTTGCTTGCGGCGATACTTATTTGAATAATTATGGTACAGAAGAAAGTGCACCAAACACCGAGAATACTGGCGATCCCGCTAGAGTAATTTGCGAAAAATTTATTTCTTGCTGCAATCAAGTACCAGATGAAACCACCCGAGTAGATTGTCATCTTACTGCCGGAGAATATGTTGATTCTAGCGTAGGCGATTGTATGAATCATTTTGAAGACACTTATGCTAATCCAGCTTTAGAATGTATTGCTAAGACTTTTCATTGCCAACCGGCTAATCCTTTTGAAATTAGTTGGAATGGTGGCTGTAACGCAGATATAACTGCGCTTTAATTTTTTTAATCTTTTTTGTCTTCTTATTTCTCAGGCTTAGTAGAAAAAGTCGCCGCCTAGGCCAAGGGGGCGGCTGAGCTTAGCTGTTCGTAAGACAAAGTTAAGTTACTTTTTCTTAAGATGTGCTACGAAAAAAAGGCGAAGACGCCGGCCAAGGCGACTTTTTTTAGATTTTCTACAGAGCCTATTTCTCAATAACATTTATATAGATAAAGTGTTTGTTTTTCTGTAAGTTAATATGAATAAAAAAAGAGGGATGTTAGTAGTAGTTTTACTTCTATTTTTAGTAGTTTTAAGCAGTTCAGGATTAGGTATTGATATTAATGATAACAAGTATGTTACTATTGGGTATTTTGGTGATGATGGGACTGAGGTTGGTTGTGATACCAAAACAGTTTCTTTGGATGAAACTAAATTCTCCCAACCCGGCAAGCGAGCTACTTTAATCGGAGATGATAATTGTAATCTCGCTGATGTTGTTGGGTATGAACAGCCCCCTTCAGATCACCCGGGTTGTTGGTTTTTAATGATCGAAGATGAAGCTTATCCCAGCGATGATGAAGGTTTACAGGCAATACTCAACCTTGGAACGATGTTTGATTCTATTCATTCGCAATCCCCCAATGCTGTAGCTGCTTTAGCAGGTTGGAGTCCTGAAGAAGCAAATTGTGGAGAACCAGTGGAGCTTTGTCAGCTAAATTCTTATACTTATCAATATTCAAATGCGTTAATTTGTTCAAATGATCGATCTTGGCATAAATGTACTTATGTTGAAAAAGGCGAAGATGAACAAGGTACCCTAGCTTGGGCGAATGATAAAGTCTATGAATGTACTAAAACAGAACTATCTAAAGGTTCGGGATATTATGTATCGGTATGGAAAGCTCTTCCTGGTACTGATTACGATAAAGATGGATATACTGATGAGATGGGCGACTGTGCTAATGGTGATCCAAAAGATCCGAATACCAAATTATTAGCTGATGCTACCAATCCTGATTTATGTCCACCAGCAGCATTAGATGAAGAAGGCCAACCTGCTTGTGTTTATCCAGATAATTCTAAGTGTGCGATCTGCATTAATCCCGGAGCGCCGGAAGTTTGTGGAGACGAATTAAACAATGATTGTCTTACTTATGGAACTCCCAGTAAAAATTCATTAATCGGACCAGGTTTGCTTGGGGACACTCCAGATGACTGCCACAATAATAAAGCGGCTTGTATGCAAGAACCAATTGATCCTGTTTGTGCAGAAGAACTCTGTGAACCTGATGAAGATGGAAAAGTAGAAAAAGATTGTGAAAAAATTATTTGTACTGAACAGAAAAATATTTTTGATGAAAAATTTTCCTGGATCCAAACCGGAGAAGATGAAGGTTACTGCTGCGGCTTTAGCGGTGTAGGCGATTTAGGAGTTACCAGAGAAGGCAAGGGGATGGATAAAGGCGGGCAATTTATTTGCTTGAATAAAAATGAAGACTTAGTGGGGATGGAACAAGACAAAAAATGGGGGGTAGATATCGATCCTACTGAATCTGGAGAACCCTCTGCACGTTGTCCTGTTAGCGATGGCTGGTGCTGGTTAAATGCTTTCGACAACGCTAAATACAATATTTTTACTCTTAAAAAACCGGGCAAACCTGCTTTTGATATAGTTTCTAATAATAATAATTGGCATATTTGCAATGCAACTACTTCTGCCGATCCTAATTCTAGAAAAATTCCTATTGGAAAAATTATAGGGGAAGCAATGGAAGAAGTTACCACTAGAAGCAACCATTACTACTGTTATAAAGAAGGAGAGCATTACAGCTGGGCGGAATGTGCCGGAAAAGTTGATTGGCGTGGGAATGTTAATATTAAAGGCCGTTTGGAGGGAGAAGGATTATTCACTCTGCCGCTAAGAACAGAAACTGCAGAAGGGATGGAGGAATTTACCAAAGATAGATATGAACATACTGTTGAGATTTCCGCCGATTGGTATAAGACTTTCTATGGAGATAATTTTTTGTTAGATTTTTCTGGTTATGACTATTTGAATTTCATGGTTCGCTTTGCTACGGATGAAGAAGGCAAACCCGCAGAAATTAAAGATACCGATTTGCCGTTAGATGTCCTATTAACTATTGCTGGGCCGGATGACCAAATTTATTTTAATAAACAGAAAGTATTAAGCTATGTTATCAATAACCCTTTCTTTTCCGGAGATAAAGATCAATGGATGCATGTCCGAGTTCCTTTATCTAAAAACTTAAAGAACATTCAACAAATTCATTTTGAGCCAAACAGCGATAAATTATTTTTAGGTATTAGAAATATTTATTTGAGTAAGGCAGGAGAAGAATCCTTATTATGTTCGGGAATAGATTCGCAGATGGAAAATAATTGGATTACTGATGCTGATGATGGTCCTTCTGGACAAACTAACATCAACGGCATGCTGCTTTGTCAAGCATTGTACGGAAAAAATGCCTGGTTAGGTTATGATGATGAAATTGATCAGAGCGAAAGAGGAATAGCCAACTGCTGTGGCAATGATCCTCATGAATATTACGCCGGCAGCAGTCCGGAACAAGAAGTCTCTGCCGCTACTGAAGAGGCTTCTGCCACGTTTAATCAATTTGGCTGCTGGAATTCGGAAGTAATTGCTTCCGGCACTACGGCTATGAATGTAGAATTTGAAGTAGAATACTGGAATAAACAAATAGAATATGCTTTTAAAAATATTGAATTGCCAGCAGTCGATAACCTTTATTACCAAACCTCTCCAACTGGATTTGCTCCCATGAAATTATTTCAATCCTGCAAGAAAAGCCCAACTTATTTACAACCAGGCAGGACTTCTGAACCGTTGTGTACGTTCAGCTTTTCTAAACTAGCTGCCCTTCCCGGAAAAACCGACTTGTGGTTTAAGGCCATGGAATCAGCAGACCAAGTATTTACTGCATATGCAGAGTTAGTGGTATACGATTTACTTGATAATCAACCAGTTGGTAAATTATTAGGAAAAGGAGAATCAATCTTAGATGATAACGAGGTTATTTTAGTTCCTCCTGGGTCTTGGTATATTGACTCAGATGAAGCTGCAGAAGTCTGGAATCATCCCTTAGCCGTCGTTGCCAGACTTAAAGAGGATGTTTATTTCCCAGCTGAAAAACCAATGGAAACGATTACCAAAACTCCGGTTAAACAAACTTATTCCTGTAATGGTAAAGATAAATGCACTTTCCCCTTACCCGACAGTTTCCCTCCAGGTAATAATCCCAAATATAAAATCACCAATTCTAATCCGGAATTATACGAATTATATTTTATTACTGTTGATGAAGATAACCAGCAGCAGAAAATTTTAGTAACCTTACCAAACCAAGAGTTTAATACTCAGGCCGCTGCAAATTTACAGGTACAGAAAGTTGCCCAGCAAATTTTGTTTTTTAATAAAGGAGCAGATAGTGAAACCACTTCTGGATTTTATGGTTGCCAAGCCGCTTCTTTCCTAGAACAGACTAAAGAAAACTTATTAGGTTTTTCAGCTTATAAAAATCTGCCTTATTGTTCAGTTGTGGATAAAAACTTAGACTTTTTTTGTGCATATAGTGTAGAAAAAGAATTTAATGAAGAAAGATTCACGACCATCAATTCGTGGAGTAATGAAGAAATAAAGTACGTCGGTTATGATTATGCTAATTTAGGTATTCCAGAAGCAGACGAAGATCTCAGCCTCTTTTATGAGCAGGCAGAACTAACTTTAAAAGAAGAGAATTTCCCAGCTCGAAAAAGAAATTTTTCTGCTTCGGTGCTTCCCGCTCGAAATTTCTTGTCTAATCCTGAATTTGAAACTCAGGGCGCTCAGGGACAGATTCCTCATTGGGATATTTTTAAAAATAATGAACTGGTAAAAAATGAAGAACACCATTATGTTGACCAAGAAACCCGCATTTTATCTTTAACTTCAGATACAGAAAAATTACGTTCAGAACGCATTGCTGTACCTAAAAACAGTAATTTACATTTCTCTCAAACCCAACCGTGTAAAACTGTTAAAGTTTTCTTATTCGATAAAGATGGCAAAGCTACCGGAAATGCAGACGATTTAACGAACATCCAGACTGACGATGCCTCTTATTTAATGTTAGAATTTACCGGGGGCTGTAAAATTGAAAAACCAGTTCTGCAATTAAAAGATGCTCACACTCCGGTAGATTTCTCTTCATTTAAGTCACAAGAGATCTTAGAAAATTTTAATGCTCGTTCCGGGCAGGCTTGCTGTCCACAAGATTTTTGTTGGAACGGGTATGCCTGTGTTAAACCGATGACTGAATCCACGTTTATGACCGAATTTATTAACGAAGAACGTAATTATCGCTGCATTGCCGGAAAATGGGTTGAAGGGGATGTAAAGCGGGACTGGAATGACCTAACCTGGGGCTTCTGTAAGAAAAAAGACCAGTGTTTGGTTCTTCCCACGGGTAAAGAAGAAAACACCGCTAAAAGTTTTTACGAAGGTAAATCTCCTCTATGTATCGATACCTCCCAGTATATTTTAGACCACTATTGTGATAAAGGCAATTGGACCAGCCGAACTAAGTTTATAGCTTCAAAATTAATTGAAGTTGCTGAAGATGAAGATTATGTATTGTATTGTGCGCCTTATCCCGATGCCTTATTGGAATTTAAAAATGAAGAAGATTACATTGGCGGAGACTTCAAGCAACAAGACGCCAGCAAACCAGACTTAGGAGAGATTTCTAAAAAACCACAATTAGTCTCTTATTGTTTCAACACCTTTAAGGGAGTTGCTAATTTGGTACCGATCAAAGAAAACACTTGCGTGAATAATATTTGTGTGTTGAAGTACAAAGAAGGTAAGCAATCTAAAGTTGCTTTCGCTACGACTTTAAATCGGGATCTTGGAGATCCTAAATCTTTTTTAAATGCTTTCTTAATTCCGGCAGGAATCTCTTCAGATAAAATAAAAACTATCTGTAAAAATAGCCAACCAGGTAAATTTACTCCTTGCGATTTAAGCGGATTAAATCTCCCTAATGCTGATTTATTTTACTCTCAAGATTTAAATGCCCTGATTTATGCTAAAGATGGTTTAAATATGGAACCGGGAATGGGGAAGAAAATAACCCAGTGGTTTGCCAATTTGTTTGGATTGAAAAGCAAATTATCTGATGAAACTAGTTTCCTGACTAAAGCTAGAAATTTCCGGGATATTTATATTTTAAAACAAGGAGAAAAGAAAGTAAGAGCAGTAAAAGAGGTTCTTTCCCCGAAACAAACTTTAATTGCTGAATATGATAATTTTAAAACCCCGGTATGTGATTATGTAAATAATATTAAATTGCCTTTGGAAGCAGAAGCCGAACCATTGGAAATAATGTCAGAGATGGAAAAAATAGCTTGTTCCGTTGATGGCTCTAAACAAAAAGTAGAATTAGTTGCCGGATTAGATTTCTTCTGGCCGCAGTTAACTGGTAAATTAAGAGTTAGTTAAATAACTTTTTTCAGCATTTCTAGTCGATTTTTCTTAATTCTCTCAAGAATAAATTTATAAGTCTAAAAGGTTTCTTTTTACCTATATGTACAAAAAGAGGATGGATAGACCTAGTAGTGAGAAGACTAATTTTAACAGAAATAAATCTACCTCTCGACAAGCGCAAATAACTATTTTTATGATTATGGGCATCTTAATTCTGTTTGCTTTTCTAATGGTAATCTTTATTACCGGACAGTTTAAGGAAGGGCAGTTAAAAGCAGCACAGGAAGAAACCATTTCTAAACTGTTCCAAAAAGAAGCTTTACGTATTTTTGTAGAAGATTGTTTAGCTGATGAATTAGAGCAAGGTCTGCTTTTAATCGGTAAACAAGGCCGGCTTTGGGATGATCAACCCGGAGGAAGAATAACTTTTGAGGAAGGAGTAACTGGAAAAAGTTATCCTCCTGGAACTACTGAAGAAAAAATCTTTTACGCTATTACCAATAAGCTTTATCCTCTTTTTCCTCAAGCGTATCCCTGCAAAAATGATTCTACTCCTGAAGAATTCTGTCGTTATGAATATCCTAACACCCAACTCAAATTTGGTGAATTAGAAATTCAAAAAAGCACTATCGAAGCTGACTTAAGGAGATTTTTAACTGACAAAGCGCAGTGGTGTGTAGAAACTTTCGTTAAAAATAAAGTTTCCAGCAGCTTGGAAGTTGAAACTGAAGGGATGGATTTGCAATTACAGATTTTTCCGGACGGAATTGACGTTAATATCAATTATCCTTTAAAGTTCAGCGTCGGCCAGGAAGAATTTTTTCATTTGTCCACCTTTGATTTTTTTTACCCCAGTAAATTTGGAGAATTGCTAAAAGCAGCCGTAGATTTTCCGTTAGGGATGGATTTACAATTTGTAGATTTTAATTACGATGAGGAAGTTATCGAAAGTCCGGCATTTACTTACGGGAGTGAACTTTCCGTACGGGGTTGTTCTCCAGCAGTATCCCAATTTAAAAATTATTTTTTATGCAGCCGTGCGTTATATTTTGATTTATATTCTTCTTTAGGTATTGAAATGGAGAAAACGCCTTTAGACAAAGGCGATGATTTATTTGTCTTTAAGTCTTTAGGCATTTTAGATCAACCAGAAAAATATTTATATCGTTTTATACGGCAAAATCGACCGCCGGCGTTAGATTATGTAAATAGAGAAGGATGCCCCCGGGCCGGTTATGATTATTTGGTCGTTAAAGATGTTAAAGATAATCCAGAGTTAGGAAAAATAAATATTACCTTATTTGCAGTAGATCCGGATGAAGATGAAGTCGTTAAATACGACGTTAAAGGCGATTTTGGCACTCAGATTGGACCAAAGTTTTCAATGACTCCAGTTAAGGAAGGTCTGTTTAATCTTAAAGCAACTGCGGTGGATGAACACGGATTAAGCGACTGGCAGAAGGTAAGAGTATTAGTTGACCGCCCCATGGTTGTTGATTTTTCTTTAGACACCAATTATAAAATTGATTTAGGATCAGGTTTATTGCCTTATGAAGAAGCCATGCAGAAGATGGCCGAGGGCATGACTGATGGTTATTATGTTATCTCTAATGAAGATCCCATATTCGTACGGGTTTCTCTTCCAGAAAATTCTCTTGCTCCTGGTGAAAGCAAAGTTACTTTTACTTATACTGCTGGAGAAAAAGCTAAGGAAATAGGATTGGCTTACAATGATAAATCTTCTAAAGAAAATTGTTATGCTTTCCCTTCTCGGCAAGGAGAGGAGAATTTGTATACCTGCAATCTGAAAAGTTATTCAGAATCGGAACTTAAAAAATGGCCGGAGCTTCTTAAAAAAGCTGAACTTTCTCCCTTCCAAGATTTAGGCACGGGAGTTTTAGAATTAGCTTTTTCTCAAAATTATTGTATTGCTGATCGCTTAAGTAATTCTAAAACAGCTACAGTGGTAATCAAACAATGTATTCCTCATATTAATTTAACTCACCCCTTTGCGTATAATCCCAGTGCTAAAACTCAGCAGGAAAAATATCACGAGTATAAATTTGTTGAAGATGAAGAGGGCAATTACGTCTGGAAAGGCGAATTTGAACCCAGTAATCCTTTCTTAGCTACCCACAGCTGCTGTAATTCCAAATTTGAATTAAAAACTAAAGAGGATGAGCCTTGTTTTATCAACCCTGAACCGAGTTGTGCTGGTCAAGTCAAAAGCAAGCTATACAAAAATGAATTGGGCGAATTTACCGATTATACTGCTTTAAAAAAAGGCTTAGTTTGGGAAGAACAAAGAAGGTATTGTGATGGGACCAGAGGAAACCTATGTAACGGCGACTTTGAAAATAAATTATATCATGATCAGTTATGGTGCGGAATTCCCGGCAAAAATGCTTGCACTGGCGGTAGCGAGGGTATTAACAGTAACTGCCAAGATGGGCCAGCTTTCCGTTTCGTTGACAAACTGGTTGCTGAAAAACCGATTAAAGGGTGGTGTTATGGAGCAATGGGCTGCCAGAAATTCTGTACCGCTCCTAATGCTGTCGTCTACAGCGGCGATCCGGCGCAATTAGGAAATTTTGACACTAAAAATTTGAATGCTTTAGCGCTTAAAAACGAAATTACTAATTTACCGGATCCTTCATTTCCTTTCCATTGTAGTTGCATTTCTGGACTTAAAGAAAAAGGATTTGATGATGGCCGTCCTTGCGATGCTAACTTTGATGGGCAATTTAAAGGAAAATGTCAAGCCGGTAAATGTGTGGAGGGGGGCTGATTAATGAATCCCGAACCGTTACTAGTAATTTTATTTTTATTATTTTTAGCTGGGTTTTTATATTTTTTTTATAAATGGAGAACTGGGGGACTACCCTTATTTAAACGAACGCACTCACTCAATTTAAAAAATTTGGACTCAGAAAAAACCCCTTCATGGTTAAATTTTAATTTTAAGAATTCTGCAGTTGGAAAACGGATTAAAGAACTAAAACAAAGAAGGGCGCACAAAAAAGAAATCAAACAAAGAGAGGATTTATTAGCTGAATTTGGCCCCACTCCAGAAAAAAAGGTCCAAAAAATCAGGAATCCTTTTACTAAATTAAGCCGAATCGTTAAGTATCACCGGCCCAAGCAAAAATTACCGAAAATAAATCATTTTCAGCATTTAGAAGCGGTTATTAAAAATAGTAAAAGAAAAAATATTGTTGTGGGGAATAATAAGGTCAAAACTAGAATTAATGATAAACTTGTTAAGGATAGGATTAAACAAATTAGCATTAAAGAAATTAAGAGATTTAACGAACAAGAGCAAGAAAAAGCTAAACAAATAGCCAAAAAGAAGGAAAATGAAGCGATTATTTCTAAATTAAAAGGCCTGATTAAATCCAAATAAATCGCTTATTGTGATCTAAAGTTACAATTTACTCAAACACTCAAAGGACTTAGCTCCGCACTTTAGTGCGTGAGTTAAGCCCTTTGGTGTCACAGAAATCCGCCCGTCAAAGAAAACGTCTCTGTTCAGGTCCAGCCCTTCCCTAAAAATGCTTTGTATTTTTGAGGTCCCAGAAGCTCCACGCTTCTGTGGATATGGCAAGGCGAGACGCTTTTAGCGGATTTCTTATGATTTTAGTTTTTTAGGCGTACTTACTCTCTAAAAACATTTATAAACAAAAAGACATTTATTTACAGAAGAGAATGATCTTGAAAAAAAGGGGTATGTTTTTTGTAGTTTTGGCTGTATTTCTATTAGTTTTTTGTTTTAGTTTTTCTGCTTGGGGGGAAACGGCCGGATGTTATGTTTTTCCAGAAGCAGACGAAGATTTATATTGTGTTCCAGGCCTTTTAGATACTGCTGCTCAGCTTGATTGTAAAGATTATCCCAGTTGCAACTTAAACGAATATTTTATTCCTAATTCTGATTGTTCAGAAATCCCCGAATGTGCTGAAATAACCTGTAATGTGGATTGCCAAACGCACACTAAAGGCAAGTGTACCCAATTGGGCGGAGAAAAAGTTCCTGAAGAACAATATCCGGAATGGTGCGATCCAGGCTGTTGTAAAATAGAAGGAACCAGTTTTTGTGAATTTAATTTAAATTTATATGAATGTAAAGATCGAGCCAAAAAATTAGGTATTTTTAACCAATTAAGTATAATCTTTGATAATGTAAATATGAATACAGAAAAATGTATTCAGACCTACTGCCCGGTTGAAGTTAAAAAAGCCAGTTTAAGTGGTTACATTTTAGACCAAAATTTAGTTGGTTTAGCAGGAGCCAAAGTATTTTTTGAAGGCCGGGACATTCCCACTCAAATTACTGACGGTTCCGGAAAATATACCTTCCCTACACTCAATCCCGGACAATATTTAATTAAAGCAACTTTAGAGGGATATCTTCCTAGTTCGTTATCGTTATCTTTATCTTCCGGAGCAGTGTTAAAAAAAGATTTAACTCTAATTAAAGCTGAAGGTAATGCTCAAGTTCAAGGAATCGTAAAAGATAAAGATGGTCTCGGATTAAAAGAAGCAGCAATTTCTTGGACTGGTCCAGTAAATGGACAAGTATATGCTAATGAAGAAGGTAAGTATTCTATTGACAAACTTCCTGCAGGTAAATATGTGTTCACTGCAAGTAAAGTGGGTTTAGTTTCCGTTAAACAAGAAAAAACCTTGCCTGCGGGTACCACTATTTTAGATTTTCTTCTTGAAGAAATCGTCTTTGAAGGCATCACCGGAAGAACTTATATTGACCTAAATCCAGCAGATGGTCTTTTTGAAGAGGAGGAAGCCCGGTATGGCGTAAAAATTTATTTAAACAGCGTCTTTAAAGGTTGTTCTCAATATCCCAGTGCCGATTACGAACTGGGAGAATACCGGTTAGCGCTAAGTCCAGCCGGAGAGGAGCAGGAATACGAAATTACGGCTGTATATGAAGATTATAAACTATCTAAAAAATTTAAACTAAAGCCCGGGCAATCTATCACTAATTACCATTTATTATTAACTAAATATGTGGGTGAATGCACTGCTCCTAATCCGCCTAAAGCTGTAGAAAATTTTGTGGTTAATCCGGTTCGCGGAAAAAAACAAGTAGTACTTAAATGGGTAAAACCCTGTCCGGAAGTGCGCAGTTATCTTATCACTAAAATAAAAGATGCAGTAGAAGTAGGGCATTTTAAATTTTCTCCCGCAGAAAATTCCTGGATCGATACTGAAGTGGAATGGGGAAAAACTTATACTTACAAAATTATTGCTCTGTACGACGAAGACATTTCTGAAAATGTAGTTTCAGCCACCATCACTTTAGGCAATAAATTATGTGAAGGAAAATATTTTGAAAAGACCGGCTGGGACCTTTTCTGTGCTGCGGGAGAAGGTCTGCCTAAAAAAGTGTGGACCTGTAATGACCAAAATCAGCTGGCAGTTTCCAAAGATTGTTCTCTTTATGATACTCCTTATTATTTTTGTGCTAAAACCAGCGAACACAGAGCTGATTGTAAAACTTCAGGAGTTTGTGGAAGCCAAGCTCAGCAAGCAGATCCCTTTGGATTATATTATTCCAAAAGCAGTTGTTATGGACCCGCTTCACCGGAGCAGGGCGGAGCAGCCAATTTCTGTTATTATGATTCGACTAATTCAGTCGTGGATAGTTGTTATCCATGTGATAAATTAAAAAGTTGTTTTGATTATAAAAGTGAAGATGCCTGTAAAATTAATAACTGTTTAAGTAGCAAATGCACTTGGGTTAATGGGGCAGCCAGTAATCTGTTAATTAATTATCATAATTTATTTCCCGGGTTAAATATACCTCTTTTGGTTACTCCAGAAACGGGAGCAGGATATTGCGTCGAAGCAGATTATAATCAAGATGATAAATGCAGTTTATGTGGTCCGGAATCAAAATTAGGCTTATTTAAAAATTATTTCTGCACGGCCGAAGTTTGTTCTGCATTAGGGAGATGTTTTACCAACTCGGTTATAAAAGAAGCTCCTTTGCAATCCTGTGCAGCTTGTGGAGATAAGCCGAGCAGTGAAATCAATTGTTATACCTACCAATTTGAAAGCGAATGTACTGGTGGACAGAATTTAGAAAAAAATAATCGGGAAGAAATTACTTTATCTAAAGATCGCTGCGGCTGGCAGAGATGTGTTTGGTTAGGCAAAGCAAAAGGCCAAGGGAGCTGTGTTAAAGATGGGGATGGAGATCTAAAAGATGATTGTACTCAAGTTCCGGTTGGAGAAATAAAATCGTGTATGCGTGATAATGCTCCTCCCCGAACTACCTTAGTTTCTGGAGGGCTGAATATCCTTTCTTTAACTAAAACTAACCTTACCTTCCAGGCGGTAGATAAAGAGAATCAATTGGGGGTAGCCGGGTTTTGTTTAACCAGCGCTAATCCTAAAAGCCCAGGTATCTGCACTGAGTTTATTGAACAACCTTATCCCGGAAAGCTAAAAGATGAAACGCTTACGATCAATTTCTTAAATACAAAGTATTTACAACAGCCCATTCCTGGAGAAACTTACGTCTTGAAATATTATTCTAAAGATAAATATTTTAATCAAGAACAAGTTCAGTCTGCGTTTGTTTATATCGACAATGTCCCTCCGCAATTTGAACTCAATCAGCAGCTGGAAACAACCGGCGATGTTACTGATTTAACTGTCTATTTGGAAGGAACTAGTGAACCAATGAGCTGTTCATTCAAGCTCGAACAAATTCTGCCTGCAGGAGAAACCATCAGTAAACAACTATCTCAAGAAGTAGAACGAAAAGAAATTTCTTTTACTGGTTTACAAGGGATTAAATTCCAGCTCACGGTAACCTGTAAAGACAGTTATGGTAATGAAAATATTAAAGAAAAATTATATACCTTTGATTTAGAAGAAAGAATTGAAATTATTTCTCCGGAATTATACGGAGCAGTTAGTTCTACTGACCCCCTCTTTAAAGTAAAGACTATTTCTGGAGCGAGTTGCGGATTATATTTAGCGATAGATAATTCCAAAGTAGCGGAATTTGTTAGCAATGAAGAAGGCAAGGTACACGAAACTCCCCCTATCTCTGGCTTAATAGAAAAAGAATATGCCGGCGAATACAAAGTCGTATGTAAAGAATTGTTTGGCGAAGCCAGTTATGAAGATTTCTTCCACTTTACCGTTGATTTTACTGCACCACAAACCCAGATTATTTTGAAAGAAGGGGGAAGAGAAGTTAAACCGATCAAATTCAATTGGGAGGAATATTTTATTGAAAAAGTTGCTCTCAGCTTTGAATGTACCACAACGGGGTTTGCCTGCGACAAAACCTTTTATTGTTTTGGTGAAGAGTGCGAATTTTTTAAAAAAACTGATTATCAAGAATTTTCTAAAGAAATACTCTTAGAAAACAGTACTAAAGTTTGTTATTATTCCACTGATAAAGCTAAAAATCCCGTCTATCGACCCAGTTGCGGAAAAATCATCATTGAAGGCTATGGGATTACTTTAGAAAAACCTTCTTTATATTATTATTTAGATGAAGCATGGGGAGTAAGCAATGCCAATAATTTTACTTGGCAGTTCTTTACCAAAATTCCCACAGCAAAATGTAAATTTGATTTTGGGCCAGGTTTTGATTATAAACAAGTTCCACCTTATAAAACCAAAGAGCCCAATGAAGAAAAAAAATATATTTTCGCAGAATTCCCTTCCAGCGTATTCTCTGAATATCCGGAAAAAGGTGGAACTAAAGCAGTATATGTCAAATGTGAAAATATAGCGGGGGAAATAAGTCCGGAACAGAAATTTAATTTAGAATTTGATCCTACTGCTCCCCAAATAAACCAAGCTTATGCTGAACCAGATAATATTTTTGAAGAAATTAGGACCACTTTATTTGTAGAAACTGATGATAAAACTCAATGTAAATATAGCGACGATTCTGAACAGAAAGGCAGCATTGAGTATGAAACGATGGAATTTTCTTTTCCGGGTATAAAAGATCAGCAGCTTAATACTTTACATCAAACCGATTATGCCATCAATTTTTTAGGGGCAGAAAAAGAATATTCTTTCAAAGTAATGTGTAAGAATGGTGCAGGGAATCTTTCTAAACTTGAAGAGATCAATTTTAAAGTTGATTATTCTGCGGTCGGTAATATCAAAAGCATCAGCCCTAATGGTTTTATCAGAGAGAAAAATGTTACTTTAGCAGTAGAGGCCTTAAAGAAAGCCGTCTGTAAATATAAATTTGGTAAAGACGTGTTTGAACCATTTTCTAAAGGCGCCAATACTAATTTCCATACTGTTTATTTAGGCAATTTAGAAGAGAAAAAGGAATATATCATTCCAATTAAATGTACTATGGGCGAGCATACCGTAGAGGCTAAAGCTACCTTTAAGATTGATTTTACTCCGCCCACTATCGCCAGTATCAATGATGGTACTTCTACTTGCGGAGGAAAAGAAGTAAACGTATTAGTTTATACTAATGAAGAAAACTTGAGCGGTTATTATTATGAAGTTTATAGCCAAGGTTCAGTAAAGAACCTTACTACAACTAATCTGAAATTAACCATTCCAGCAAATTTATCTAATAGTTATTATTCACAATATGTAACTAATCTTAATAAAAGCGATCAAAGCCCTATTTCCGGCGAAAAAGTTTATGCTGCTAGCATTGGTCCGGGATTGCCGATTAATATTTCTACCGCCAGTTTAAAAGAAAATAATCAGTATAGTTTAAGGATAAAAGCAATAGATGCTGCCGGTAATGAAGGCAAATTTGCAACTAGCGATGGATTTATGGTCACTTCTAGAAATGTAAGCAGCTGCAAGGATACCGGTGCTCCAGAAATTTTAATGATCGGCAATGATACCAGCTGTACTTCTACTTTGGTGGAATTACACTGCCTAGATGGAACCAACTGTAAAATCAAATATGGAATTGCTGCTTCGGCCACTCTTTGCAATGCTACTCTCGCTTATAATGGGCAAAAACTAATGGTTACCAAAACCAGCTGGTTATGTTATTCAGCGATTGATAGTGCAGGAAACAATTATACTAAATCACAAATTATTGTGTTTAAAGACAATGATGGTGATGGCATTTCCGATCGCTGTGATAAGTGCGCAAATACGGGCGCAGGTAAAATTGCAGATACTCTGGGCTGTGCCCCTGGAGAAGTGCCGGAATCGGAAACAAAAATAGATTCTGATAAAGACGGATTACCTGATGTTTGGGAGAAAACTTATGATGAATTTGGCTGCGGATTAGATTACCAAAAAGCTGATTCCGATGGAAACGGCGTAGATGATTCCTTAGAAGATTATGATCGTGATGGCTTAAGCAATTATGAAGAATATGTTAAGCAATTGAATCCCTGCGTAGCTGATGCTCCTCAAAAAGAGACCGAACCAGAAACAGAGGGCCCATCTGCAACTAAAACAAATCTGTTTGCGTGGATTTTCTTGATCTTAGGAGTATTACTAGTTCTGGGCGGAATTGGATATTTAGTTTATTATTATCAATTCTCAACCAACAGTAAAGGGATTAGTCAAAAATCAACTGGAACGAGATTTACTTCCTTTATTAAATCTGCAGAAGCAGGGGCGCGAGGAGTACTTTCAGACTGGGAAAGAAAATTACTGGAGCTAAGAAAAGCAAGAAAAGAAAAAGCGCGTTTGCAAGAGCGCTCTTCGGTTTTCGGAACCTTTAGCCAGCAGTCTAAGAATATTCCCCATGTAGATAAATTGCTTAAACAAAAAGCTCCACACCTAACTCGCTTGGGAGATCTTGCTCAAAAATATGCTGAACATAAAAATGAAATTAAACCAGGGTTAAGAGCAGAAGAAAAAAATATCTTTACTAAATTAGAAAACATTGCTAGAAAAACTAAAGATAAAAATATTCAAGAGGTAGTTAGCAAAGAGGAAGCGAAAGATATTTTTGGTGAATTAAGAAAATTAAGTAAGAAAAGGAAAGTGTGATTTAATCATGTTTTTTAAAAATTTTTTTAACAAGAAAAGGTTTAACCGGAAAAAGTTTAGTAAGAAAGAGTTTAACAAGAAAGGGTTGGGCGTTGGAGAAGTATTTGTTTTTATTGTGGCCGCACTTACTTTTGCATTGATTATGATTTTTGGGTATAAAGCCATCACTGATTTTTTACAGAGCGGGGAAAATGTGGCTTTTGTTCAATTTAAAACTAACTTGGAAAGTTCGGTCAAGCGGATTTATACTGAGTATGGGTCAGTAAGGGTAGAACATTTTACTCTCCCGGCAAAATATTCCCAAATTTGTTTTGTAGATTTAGATGCTCCCTACGATTCGGAATTGTGTAAAAAGGATTTAGGTGCCTGTAATATTTGGGAGGCCTCCTCAGGATACGATTCTGTTGGCGAAAATGTATTTTTAAAACCAGTTGCTCCAAAAATTAAAGTGCATAAACTTAGTATTAATTCTCCAGATGGAAAGGATTTTTTATGCCTGCCCATTAAAGACGGGCAATTTACGATTACTTTAGAAGGGAAAGGAGATCGAACCGAAATATCTCCTAAATTAGTTTCTAGCTAAGTGCTAGCGAGTTTAAAGTCAGAAATTTAATAGAAGATTGAAGGAATAGGATGTTGTGATCCTTCTTTAAATAGGAACCCAAACAAAAATGAAAAAGAAAGGGCAAGTAGAATTAACTTTTAATTGGATTTATGTTGCTTTAGCAGGAGCCATAATCTTACTTTTCTTTGTAGGCATCGTGATTAGGCAGGCTAAAGTTTCTGAAGAGCAATTATCTGGAGAAGTAGTAAGAATCTTAGATTCCATTTTATCCGGAGCAAGCGTATCTGAAAAAACCAAAAATTCAGTTGAAGCTGGCGGCTTATCCGATTATGTTATCTATTTTGATTGCAATGAGGGGGTGGGTGAATTTGGTCTCAAAGGAAAACCGGCTAGGATGCAAAATTCAATTGACCCCTTGTTTGCACCAAAAGAAATCCAAAGCTCCTTCATTCTCTTCTGGAGTTTACCTTATCATCTTCCATTTAAAGTTATTGACTTCTTATTTGTAACTGCTCCCAATGTTAAATATTACTTGGTGGGAAACGATGAAGAATTTGTTAATGAATTCTTAGACTCAACGGCCGGGCTGGAACAGGAAGGATTTAACCGCGAATATGTTGCTGATTTAAATGACCTCAAAGCAGAAGGGAAAATCAAAGTAAGAGTAGTAGACGTTGATGGCTTACAAGTGCCTGAAAAAGGAATTCCTGCCGGTTTAAACTTATTCTCCGATGAAGATGTAAGTGCCATTGCGTTTATCGGTGGCACTAACCTGGCCAATTTTTATCAAAAAGAAGGAAACCTCTGGAAAAAACTAAATAAAGAACCAGTGGAAATAATCTCTTTAGACGAAGAAAGAAATGCAGCTAAGTATGCGGCTATTTTTACAGAGAGTGCTGAATTATATACTTGTAATATGAAAAAAGCGTTTGATCGTCTAGAAATTTTAACAGAAGTATATGGTGGAGAAGAAATTGCCCAGGGCAAAATCGGGGGAAAATTAAAACAGATGGTCGATTTTTATAAAAATAGACCGGCTAGTTCCGAATGCATCGCGTTGCTATTGGAATACAAAAGTAACGCTAAAGATGCTTTAAGAGCTCTTAATACCGGTGCAGCGGGCTGTCGTTTAGAACTGGGGTTTGGAGAAAGCCCTCTTTCTTGCGCAGAAATAATTTCGGTTGCTAATGAATTAGGAAAAATTAACGAGGATTTGCGAATAAATTGTGTTCAATTATATTAGGTTAAAAAAGAGTTATTAGATTAAACAGAAGGATCGAATCAGAAACTTAAAAATAAGGATTAAAAAATGGATCGAACAGGACAAATAAAAATATCTGAAACTATTGCGGTCTTATTTATTTTCTTTGTGTTAATACTCTTTGGAATAATTTTTTATTATAAATATCAACAAGCTGCTTTTTTTGAAAAAGAAGAGGAACTATTAGGGGCAAAGGCAATTGAAATCACCTTGAAAACTTTATTCCTACCAGAATTGATTTGCAGTAAAGGGGCAGCCGAGCCGGAAGACAACTGTTTTGATGTCTTAAAATTAGATTCGGTTGATAAAACATTTAGGAAATATGCTGATGACTATTATTTTGACCTTTTTTCTTATGCCACTATCTCCGTAAAAGAAGTATATCCAGGAGACAGTTCGTGGTTGTTATATGATAAACCGCCCTTAAAAATAAACCGGAAGGAACCAACTTTCTTTGTCGTTTCTTTAAGAGATGATCTCACTGATGAAAATAAACCTCAATATCGGCTGGGGTATGTGGAAGTGGTAGCTTACTCATGAATAAAATTAAATCTAAATCCCAGTCTGAAAATAGAAACAATTATCGAAACAGAACCAGCTATCGAAAAGGGCAAATGGAGATTATCGGTTTAGTAATTATTGTAATTCTAATCACTTTAGGAATGCTGTTAATGGCTTCTCTGGCATTAAAGTCAGAACCACAAAAGAAAACTTTTACTGGCAAAGGATTAGCTTATAGCACCATGAGCGCCCTAATGAAAACAACCATCAGCAAAGAAGCAGACTGCACTTCCATTGGTCTTCCAGAACTAGGAAAGAATATTATTGATGATTGTGCTCGACATTTAGATTCCGCTAGCCAATATAATTGCATTGGCCCGACTACTAAACAAAGGCTGCATAGCTGTGACTTCCTACAGGAAATGAGCTTTTATCTGTTAAATGCAACTTTGGGGAGCTGGAATAAACATTATGAATTACATTCTCAGCTACTAATCTTTCAGGAAGAAAAGCCCATAGAAATCATGTCTCCGGTCATGGTTGAAGGGGGATGTCCACAAGGGAAGGATCGGTATAGTTCTGGTTTATTTCCTATCAATACCGAATCCGGATTAGTAGAAAATGTGCTTTATTTGTGTGATTAAAAAAGGTTAAATGATTAAATAGAGCGGTTTAGTTGGTATAAACTGGTGTATAACCCCCTATTTACCCGGCACAATTCGAAAAGTGAGTGATTTTGCTCGTTTTTGTAATTAGCTTTGGCGAGTAGTTAAGAAATATTCTTGTTTTAAGCTCCTCTCTACTGCATTTCTTGTAAGTCCAAAAATAGAACTAAGAAAAAAGTGAGTGATTTGAGAAATGTATCACTCATAAAACGGATAGTGCCATTTACCCACAACATTTATATAGAGATTTTCTTTTTTAAACTAAAGGAATAACCAAAGTAAGTAAACTAATAATCATTGGAAAAGAGGTGTGATTAAATGGTGTTTTCAAAAAAAGGGCAAGGAATGTCTTTGAATGTGATAATAGTTGCAGCATTAGCTTTAATTGTGCTGGTAGTTTTAATTGTTGTTTTTACGGGCAGGGTCCAAATCTTTAAAGAAGGAGTTAATAAAGAAGGATCACAAGAATTGGCTGGATTAAAAATCTATTATGGCAAATGTCATCCCAGCGGATCTTTTGAAGAGAAATTCTTAACCGAATTTGAACGCGCAGAGCTTCCTGAAGAACAAGATTTAGCCAAAGCCGATTTTAAAAGAGAAATTGACCGCTGTAAAGATTTTAGTGAAAATCTAGATGTCTGTCAATCGGAATCGGGCTGTACTTGGAGTTAAATATGTTTAAAAAAGCCGATGCGAACATGTGGTGGATAATTATCGGCGCGGTAATCGCTTTAGTGGTTATGGTGGTTTTGATGATCATGTTTACAGATAAAACTACCACGGTTGAAAGCGGATTATTAGACTGTGAAAGTAAGGGCGGCACTTGCGTTGGAGAAGCTACTTGTCGGATTAATTACCAAGGCACGGTTTCATCTGCATTTACCTGTCCAGATAAAGCTAAACCGGAATGTTGTTTTGGGATTCGCAATGCGGCTTTAAACTAAATTAATTATAATTAATTTAAACTAACTAAAACTAATAAAACCAATTACTGCCATGACCAATAAAAAAGCTGCCAACATGAGCGTCGTAGAATTGATTATAATAATCTTGTTAGGTATTTTAGTATTTATTGCCGTGATAATGGGTTTAAAAAAGAAATTTGGGTTGTTTGGGCCATGAAATTAAAACGATGGGGACAATTATTGTTTAGCAAATCCTTGGGCAAAAAAGGGGAGGACGCAGCTTTACCTTTAATTGTTAAACTGATTATTGGATTTATAGCGTTGCTTGCTGCTGGAGCTTTCTATCTTTTGCTTACTAAACAAGCCAATCCCTTGCTGGATAAATTTTTAAACTTATTTTAGAAAATTAAAAATGGGAAAACATGAGTGTAGCTTCAAAAATAGTTTTTTATGTACTTCCGATTGTGTTCTTACTAGTAGTTTTAGTGATTTTTTTTGGTGAGAGCGGAGTTTGGGAAGAATTAAAAGCTACCGTTTTAGACCTTAAACGCTTTTTACCAGAGATGGGTATGGGGTCAGAAGAATTAAATGCCGACATCACTATTCCAGAAACTCACCAAGCTCAGGTTTTAAGTTTAAGCAAAACTATTTTTACGATGTTGGGAAAAGGTAAAGAAAACTGTTTTGCTAATTATGGGGGTTTTTCAGAATTAGACGAAGAAGGCACGTCGATTTTAATTAATCTAGCAGGAAATAAAACTCTTCTAACTATTGGTGGCGGAGCAGGTGGCAAGCAGATCTTTACCGAACTTACTGCTGAATTTCCCGGAATGAAGCCTTGTGTTATTGCCGGAAAAGGAAGGGTTACTGAACACTTTTTTAATTTCTTTATCGAGGATGGAAAACAATTAATTTATCCTTATTTTCAGCCAGTAGAGGCGGTAACCATTTTTTATCGAACTAAGGGTAATAATCGGAATGCAATTGATGGGAACAGCATTGCTTTTTTAGATGTTGATGCTGGAGATAATTTTGAAGATAAGGGGTGGCTGTTTACTCCCGATGGAGAGCATATTTGTTTTTTTCCAACTAACTGGGCTGTAAATTATGATGAAACAGGCATTGCTAATGAATGGTTTGCGGACGGAGAAGATAATTCAATTCCTAATTTAATCAAACAAGGCAAATTAAAATTGTGCACAGGATAAAATGGACTTATTAAAAGGAAAAACAGGCATGACGGCAAGCTTCATCATTGGGATGATGATTACTTTAATTGCTTTTGTATTAATTTCTGGAGTCTTATTGAGATTTATGTCTAAATCTAGCGACATAGAAGCAGAAGTGCTTTGCCAGAATAGTATTGCATTAAGGGCAAAAAGCGCTTTTTATGTTAAAAGCAGCTTAGCTGATGCGGAATTAAAATTAGTCCCTCCTTTATGTAAAACCATCGATAAAAAAATTACCGGAAATCGCCAGCAAATCCTGCGGCAGATTGCTGAAGCTTCCGCCCGATGCTGGTGGATGTTTAATGAAGGCAGGTATGAAGAAATTTTAAGCTCTGGCGATTTAGATATTTTGCCTTCAGTGTTAGGTTTTGATGGCTATGAAAACCAATGTTTTAATTGCTATACTTTATTAATTGATCAAGAAGAAATCGAAGGAGGATCGATAACTGCTAAGGAATTATTTGATTTTTTTCCTACCAAGAAATATTCTAAAGTGAATATGACTTACTTAGATTATATCCAAGGATATGGCGGACCGGGTAGAGTAGTGTTAACCGCTCCGGAAATCTTTCCCCGCGCAGCGTATACCGTTTCGATGATGCCTAAAAATAAAGAAGGAGATACATATTGGAAAGGGGTGCTGCAGTTGAGCGCAGGAGCAGCGATGATTTCTCCTTTGGGCATATTTTTAGTGCCAGCAATTCTTACAGGAATTGATTCTTATGCTCAGATGACGGGGAATAAAGCCAAAGCAGGAGAGCTTCCTGGTAACCAAAATATTGCTGGACAAGCTCCCTTAGTTCCAATCATTGCCGCAGGAACAGGAGCAGCAGGTGCTTATTTAGGTGTAGCTGGGTTTATGAATTTAATGGGGGACATGTACGCAGAACGGGATGTTAGCTCAATTTATGTTGGCTTTTTAGAGGTAGGGCAAGAAAAGTGTGGTTCAGGAGATATTGCAGGAGAATAAAATAAAATAAAATAAAAATTAAATTTAATTTAAAACAAGATTAGCTGAAATAAAAATAAATGAAATAACTTAAATCAAGAAAAGAATATTAAAAATTAAGAAAAGATTATAACCCTAAATAATTAGTATGATTAATTAAGATTAAAATAGTTGTTAAAAAAGCGGTGATAGTGTATGACAAATAAGAAAGGCCTTAGTCAGGTGATGGAAGTACTTATTTCAGTAATTCTAGCTTTAGTGTTATTGTTAGCAATTATTGCTATCTTTTTCCCAAATTTATTTACTTTTGGTGATGTACTTAGAGCACAGCGAAATTATACGGTTGGTGACCCCGATTTTGATGGGGTAGCTGGGATGTCCGACGACTGCCCCTGTACTTATGGAGAGATAGAAACTAATGGTTGTCCAGTAGAGTTTACTAGTCAGCAGAAACAGGCAGACCGGGAAAAATATAATTCAGATACGGGTTGCGGCATTCTTAAAACAGGTACTGAAGATGAAAAAATTACCGAAAAAGTAGGCGAGGAAGCCTTTATGCATTATGAATCGCTGGAAATTTTTGGTAATGATGACAACGGTGAAAAAAGCAGCGGAACAATTAATTTTGCCTGCCCGCATTGGATGGGCTTAGATTGTCCTACACAAGGAAACGATTGCGACGATGATGAATTTTCTTATCAACCGCTTACCACTGGCTGTTGGGTTATGGCCAGCGAAGAAGATGCATTAGCTTATGTTGATGAAAATGATTGCGGACAATATGCTGTTGATGAAGAAACGATTATTTCTGCAACTAAATCAGCTTCACTTGGAGGAGCAATTCAAGAACATACTTACTTTTCTGCTGACAATGAACCAGATCCTAAAAATCTTTTTGCTTGGCAGTGGAGATCTAAACCAAATTACGGTTCTTTGATTTGTAAAAGCGGTTTTTGGTTTGGCTGTAAGCAAGGCAATGAAGGAAAGGAGCTTATTGTCGGTAATAGAATTTACGGATGTATAGGCAGCGAATGGATCCGAAAATAAATTAGAAAATTAAATAGATTTAATCTATTTTGGTTTTAACAGGTTTAAAATGTTTAATAAAAACAAAAAAGCAATTATGCTGAAATTTTTGGTTTCGCTTATTCTTGCTCTGATTATTTTTGTTCCGGCCTGTTATTTAGGAGGCAGATTATTTAGTTCAAGTACTCAAGCTAAAGATAATTATGTTGATTTTGTTCAGGAGTTGGAAAAATTTTCTCAAACTGGAGAAATCGGGGCCAGAGAAAGCACTTTATTAATTATGGATACCGCTACAGCTATAGTTTATTTTGAAAAAGGAAAAACAGAAGTTTTAATCGACGTAGATGCTCGAGTGCCCTATACCGATTTCATTATCTATTTACAAAAACCCAGCCAATGCAATGACCAACAAAATTGCCTGTGCTTATTTAGGAAATCAGAATTTGATACTTCTGTTGGAACGCCCGGTTATGATGCGGTAAGGGTTATTCCCAAAAATGTCCTTTGCTCTAATTTAAATTATAATCTGGAAATAGAATCTTGCAGTATTGGAAAAGCAGCAGCCGTACATTCCTATAAATGCACCGGCGGGTTTCTAATTGAAAGGCATCTGGCCGATAAATCCAGCTGGACCGTGGCAAGTTATTATGAAATGCCCAGAAGAGTGTTGTTATATTTAGTCCGTCTGGATGGAGCAGTAAGAATTATTGGACCACAGGATGAGCTACAAAATGAATAAAAAAGCAGTAATGCCCCTGATGCTAGTTTTTGAAATTCTGATAGTTGTTTTTGTAATTTATATGACTTTTGAGTTGGCGCAAAAATATGCCAGCTCGGAAACCGCAAATAAAGTTAATTTGGCGGAAGATGTTAAAATGATGGTTGATGCTTTAGTAGGCACTCCTGGAGAAGCAGTAATTGAATACCCAGGAAATGTTTCTAAATATACTTTGATTCTTAATTCTAATCATATTCGTGTATTTATCAAAGGGGACGGAGAATTAAAGACAGCTATGCGGCAGATCTTTCTACCGACGGGATATACCGCTTTAGGCACCTTAGAAGAACAAAGTAGGTTATGCTTACGCAAAGAAAAGCAACAAATCCTCTTGCAGAGGTGTAGTTAATCATGAATAAACAAGGCATCTTTGATGTGGTTACTAAATCCATCTTTTGGATGATTGCCGGAATCGTAATTACTGTAGCCATCTTAGCTTTCGCTTTAATCATGTCCAGTTACCAAAATAAATTATTAGAAATTCCTCCCGAACTTAAAGCAGAATTACTAACTTTACGCTTCTTAAATACCCCAGAATGTTTTACTTATCAAGATCCGGTGACGGGTAGGGTTTTTCCTGGAACCATAGACTTAAATAAATTCACCCAAGAACGATTAGACGGCTGTTATCGGACTGAAACAGAGCAGGGCTATAAAGATTATAATTTTGGAATTGAATTAGAAGGGTATGGTCCCACCAAAGAAGGAGCAGGGAAAATACTGATGACTAATAATTTTTTTAATAAAGTTGATTTTACTTTATATAAAGAAATCTTCATCCGTTCAGGAGGAGAAGTCATGCCTACTCGGATGATTATTTACGTACAGACTAAAATTTAAAATGGAATGGAAAAGATGGGAATCGGTTTAAAATTAATTACTGGAAAAAAAGGAATCATGCCGGACTTTTTTGATTTAATTTTTATGGTGTTAATCCTCTTTTTTGCTTTATTTTTTATTCAATTAGTGTTAAATTCAGAGGTAGAAGCAAAAACAGAAATTTCTTTGGAGAATTTAGACCAATTTAATTCTGAACAGCAGTTCCTGTATTACTTAAATTATCCTGTCTTGATTGGTGAGCGGGAAATTAAGATGAAAGATCTGATCTTGCTGGCGGTAAATACTAATCAGGAAGAACTATTTGAAGAAAAAACTGAAGCTTATTTTAGAGAAAAAAAAGCAGAAGGAAGTGTAGCGGTTTATAACACAGAAGAATTCCGTCAGGAAAAAGCTAGTTTATTTTCCTTTAGCAACGTGGTCTTTGGATCAGGTAAGAAAAGCAGTTTAGAACTACCTAATTTAGAAAATAAACAGATTCCTTCCTTAACGGTTGTATTTAGCCGGGAAAAATAAATTAAATAAAAAGGTATTAAAAATAAATTAACATGATCAATTCAAAAAAAGGGGCATTGTTTCATTGGATTATTATTGCAATCTTAGCCACATTAGGGGCCTTTCTGCTGATGAGTTATAATGCTGATACTGGTGTAAAAATTAAAGGCGAATGGCAGGCTGATTATTTAAACAATTATTATCTTGTTGGAGAGAAAGAGCTGTTACAGAACGACCAATTAGCTTTATTGGTGGGAAAAGAAACGGTTGCTCTTTTAACTAAGCAAGGCGGAGTCTCTGAAGGGCGTGATTGTCCCTTTTATTACCTGCGCGAGGGAGAACAAGCTTGTTTTCAAGATATTCAAAGTACGGTCAATGCTGCCTTTAATGAATTGATGGAAAAATACGGCGGGGGAAAGTATACAGTTGCCTTTGAGAAAGAAGAATTGATCGGGGAAGCCGAAGACAGCACTATTATCAATTCTAACCGCCCGGAAACTAAAGTAGGACAATATACTGTAAAGAAACATTTTAGGGTTAAGGTTGGTTATGATTTTTCTAAATTTGTGCAATTGCAGTCTTAGGTTAATCTAAATGCGATATCCCTGCTTGTTAATTACTTTTTCTGCAATTGCTTGATGAGGTCTGCTTTGGTGATTACTCCTACCAGCTCGCCTTTAGTCTGCACTAACAGGAGCGGGGAGAATTGCAATAGTGAAGTAATCATTTCCATAGTAGTTTCTGCTGAAATGACTGGTGGAGCATCATCCATCACGTTCTGCACTAGCTTCTCAAGAAGGCCTTCCTGCATCTGGCGAACAATAGTTGTTTCGGAAAGCAACCCCCAGATTTTTCCTTTTTCGATAACTGGAAGTTGAGAAATACCATGCTTCGTGAAGAGTGGGAGTACGTCTTTTATTTTATACTGTTTGCCGACGCTGATCACACCTTTGCACATAATTTCTTTAGCGCGCTTTTCTTGTTCCTGCTTTTTGGTAAGCAGAGCAATAGCCCATTCAATTTTTTTTACATAACTATAAGTCGGATCAAGCTTTCCTGCTTCAATCTTTGCTACCATGGACTGGCTGATTCCAGCGAGCTGGGCAAACTGGTGTTGTGTGAGATTAAGCTGTTTTCTAATTTTTTTGAGATAGGTGATGTCAAAGACCATTTATTTATGAGAATCATTTCTATTTATAAATATTCCGATTGGAATATTTTTATCACGAGCTTATTTAAGTAAGTATATTCATTTATATCTAAACGAAGAAGTAAATAATAAAAGAAAAATAAGAGGTTAAAACTATGAACATCACCATTGAATCTATTGAGCGGGAAATTGTTGGCAGTGAAACTAACCTTATTGTCGTTAGTTTTTTAAGTGCGTTTTCAGGCCAGAGCTATAAGATAACTTCTGAAGGGCTTTTTTTTAACAATCCGCGCATTACCAAGAAAAAGATAGATATTCCTCCTTCTGGCTCTACCGCGAAAAAACCGTTGATCCAGAATGAAAAATATGGTTATGAACCCCTGCGGCTTGTTTCCAGCGATTTACAATCCATTAAAGAAATAACCGCGCATTGGGAAACAATACAAGATAAGTTTATCCGTTTGATAAGTGAGGGGCATTCTTGGTCTGGCCATATCAGTACGGAGTATTTTTTCCCGGATGGGACAAAGAAGATATGGTATGCTGAAAGATTTAGAGAGCAACATCCGAACAGCTTAGAGAATTATTTAAAACACGAACGAGGAAAATCTTGGGATACTCGTTTTCCCTCTGCTTTCTGTGAATATATTGAAAATGTGCCTTTCCTGCAGCATTACCAACATGGCCGCTTGGATTATTTCTTGGAACACGATGTAATCAGCCTACAAGACGACAAAACTATCCAAGAAGTCCGCAATCCGCGAGAGCTGCTAGAAGTATTGGCTTTTTATGCTGTTAATCCAGAAACGGCGGCAAGGCGGTTAGTTTTTGGAGAATAAGGTAAGAAAGTGCTTTAGGATTAAAACTATTTTCGTTTTTTTCTTTTTTCGCTGACCTATCGTTTCCACCATATAAATCATTATAAATGTTTTTTTTAACTGTTCTTAGTTGTGGGGTGGTTATAATGTACAAGATTCCTTTACCTGAAATAAAAGAGAAGATTATTGCCAGCGGCAAGATTGATGCAGAAGAATTAGAAGCTAAAATTAGGGCAAAAATAAACGATCTTTCTGGATTGATTAGTGAAGAAGGCGCAGCGCATATTATCGCTAATGAATTTGGCATCGGATTAATTAATTTAAACAAAAGCAAGCTTAAAATAAAAGAGATTTATGCGGGAATGCGTAATCTTTCTACGGTGGGAAAAGTAGTTCAAAAGTTTGATGTGCGCGAATTTTCTAAAGGAGATCGTTTAGGTAAGGTTTGTTCTTTAGTGCTTGGTGATGAAACTGGAACCATCCGAGTAGTCTTTTGGAATGATCAAGTTGATTTGCTTAAAAAAGTAGACAAAGGGGATATTTTACAGATTACCGAAGCATATGTGCGGGAAAATAATGATAAAATTGAAATTCATTTAGGTAATAGCGGAGAAATTAAAGTCAATCCGCCAGGAGAAGTCATTAATTCGGTCAGAGAAGGAACTTCGTACGAACGAAAGAAAATCGAACAGTTGCAGAATGGCGAAGATGGCGCAGAAATATTGGGAACTATCGTGCAGGTATTTGATCCTCGTTTTTTCCAGGTCTGTTCCAGCTGCAATAAACGAGTAGTAGAAACGGAAGATGGTTTTCATTGCAATGAACATGGGCAGGCAACTCCGATTCTTTCTTACGTTATGAATATTGTGTTAGATGACGGCACGGGAAATATCCGCGGAGTATTATGGAAAAACCAAACTAATCATCTGCTGGAGAAAACCGAAGCAGAAATGACTACGTATAAAGACAATTTGGCCGCTTTTGAAGAAATTAAAAACGATTTATTAGGAGAACAATTTAAGTTCATGGGCAGAGTAAAAAGAAATGAAATGTTTGACCGCCTGGAATTCAATGTGCAATTAGTCACTAAAGCCAAGCCGGAAGAAGAGATTGCTAGATTGGAAAAGGTTAGATGAAAATAACTTTATGTTCGAGTGCAACCTTTTTTGAGCAGTTAGGGGATATAAAAAAATCTCTTGAAGAACGAGGCTATGAAGTTTTCTTACCAAGCATGAAAGATTTTCACCATTTGGAAGAAGATGCTCTCGCTAAAATCCAATATGATTTAATCAACGAACATTTTCAAAAAATTGAACAATCCGATGCAATTTATGTTGCAAATTATGATAAAAATGGAGTTGCAGGATATATTGGCGGCAATTCTTTTTTAGAAATGGGGTTGGCCTTTTACAGAAAAATCCCTATTTTTTTATTACAAGAGATTCCGCCGCAAATTAGTTACCGAGAAGAATTAATTGCTTTACAGCCGATCGTGGTTGGAGAAGCTTGGGATAAGTTAGACGATATTCTTCAAAATTTTATAGGAAAGCTTTAGTCTAAAACTTTATATAACCCATTAAATTTTATGATTCTAAAATGGATGAATCCAAACTGACCTTAGAAAATATAATCGCTGTTCCAAAAGCAGCTTTACACACCCACTTAGATGGAGCTATAAGGTCAGAAACCTTGCTGGAATTATCTCGAGAGCAGGGAAAGAACCAGGAATATCAAACTACAGAAGATATCATTTCAGATATTTGTTTTCAGGAGAACTGGTCTTTGCCGAGATGTCTGTCTTCTTTTGCTAAGATCTTGTCTGTTCTTCAGGATGGAAACTCTTTAGAGCGAGTTACTTACGAGCATTTAGAAGATTTGTATAAAGATGGGGTGGTCTATGCAGAAGTGCGGTTTGGTCCTTTTCTACACGGCCAGCTAAGACCTGAAGAAGCGGTTGAACGAGTTGGTGAAGCGATAAAAAGGGCAAGAACGGACTTTCCTAAACTACAGGCCTGGCAAAAACTTTCCATATTAAGAAATAATGGTGTAAAAGAAGCAGAGGAAGTAGCTAAGCTCGCTTTAGCTATGTTTGGTAAAAGCCATAATATTGTTGCGGTTGATTTAGCTGGCAACGAGTTTTCTCATCCTCCCGAATTATTCGTTAAGGTTTACAAAAAGTTAAGAGATTCCGGGATAGGGCTAGAGGCACACGCTGGCGAAGGTCCAACCCTTCCGGTATTGTACGAGAATAAACTGGTTGATGTAAAAAAGCATATTCTTGATTCAATAAATCTGTTAGGGGTTTCGACCCTTGGTCACGCTTATGCAATGAGGAATAATCCGAAGATCCAGGAATATGTTTTTTCAAAAGGGGTGAAAGTTATTGGCTGTCCTACCAGCAGTATCCACACGAAAAGTATTGATAGTATGAAAGATTCTCCCCTGGTTGATTTTTTTAATACCGCAAAGAAGTATTCAAGCAAGCCCTTAGTTGCGGTTGATGCCGATAATTATTTTCTTTCCAGAACCACAACTTCTACAGAGATATTTAAATTAGCGGTTGCACACAACCTAAATTTTGAACAAGCTAAAGAGCTGGCGTTAGGAAGTTTACAGTGCGGATTTAGAGAATATCTTATTTAAGATCACTAAGGCTTGATGATAAAGGTAAAATTAAATAAGCAAACGGTTTTTATTTGATTATGGTTCTATTTTACACCCATCTCTTAATTGGAATTATTGTGTTTCTGTCAACTAAAGATTTCTTTTCGGGAGGAAATCAACTTATCTTTTTCTTTATGTTATTATTAGGCAGCCTGCTGCCCGATGTTGATGAGCAACGCAGTAGAATCAATCACTGGAGCGGAATTATCGGGATTGTAATCGCTTTTTTTTCTAAACACCGGGGCTTTTTTCATTCGCTGTTATTTTTTGCACTTTCTTTTGTATTAGTGGACTTCTTGTGGAATTTTTATTATGCCACTGCCTTATTTTTAGGTTATTTTGCTCATCTAATCGGGGACGGAATTACCCGTAGGGGTGTGTACATATTTTACCCTTTTTCCGATTTTAAAATTAAAGGGCCGGTAAAAGTAGGCGGAATATTGGAAATAATTGTATGGTTAATTTTAGCGCTGCTGATTGTAAAAGAATTTATTTAATAAAAAATTAAACTAAAGCTTTTAATTTCTCTTCCAGTTCGCGTAAAGCTAATTTTTTACTTTCATTAAAAAAAGTGGTCAATTCCCCGATTTTCTGTAAAGCGATCTCTTTTGAAGTAACTTCTCCGCCAACCAATTCTTTTTTGAAAGTAGTCAACCGGACAACTAATAATTCGCTTAAAGCGGCCATTTTAGTTAATTTTTCCGTACCTGCTTTTCTTAATCTTCTAAGCGGAGTTAAGATTCGAATTAATTCTCCTACTTTACTAATCAAAGCAGCCAAATTGGTAGCTGCATTAGTTTTATTGACAAACCAATTTCCGTGCCATTCAGCAACGGCAATCAAGCCTTGCCATTCGGTGAGTAATTCAGTTAAAATCTTCTGTATAGCTATGCTTTCTTCTTTAGCTGCTTTCCTAAGAGTAAGAGAATCTTTGACCACAGTTTCAATATAGCGCTTAATTCCACTCATAAGCAACCAATAATTTAAAATTTAATAAACTTTTCTACTTTCTAGCATTTAATTCACTGATTTTAAAGAATTTTGGCGCCATTACTTTTTTAAGCTAAATAATATTCTCCAAGAATAATGAAAATAATTAGAGCAACAGAAGAAGATGTTGAAGCAATTGTGTCAATCAATGGTCAATTTCGAAATGCATTTGAAAGAATAGGCCAGACTATGCCTATATCAAAATATTATAGTCGGGGTTGGGTATTGGAGGAAATTGAAGCAGGCAATCAGTTTGTTCTTAAGAATGATTCAGGATTACTTGGTGCTTTGTGTCTATCTAGCCATGAAAGGAATGCCTAAAAATGAAGCGTATATAGAAAGTTTAGCTGTAAGATCAGATAAACATTATAAAGGGATGGGAAGAAAGCTAGTGGAATTTGCAAAATGGAAATCTCGCGATAAGGAAAAATCTATTCTGACAGTAGAATCATTTTGTGTGTATGATGTTAAAGATTTTTATATTAAGTGTGGTTTCAAATTAGATCCTGAACTTGGAGAATATTATAAGCACAAATGTTATAAGTTTTCTATGGAACTTTAAGGCACGCTTTTTTAATTACAATTAATGTATGTTAAATACTACCGTTAGGGAAGTTTGAGAACCAAAAACCTGATTAGAAAAGTATAAATATTAGACTATGTTCTTTTAAAAATATGGGTATTGAACAAAAAGTACAATTGGAAGATGCTATCTTAAAATTATTTAAACAAGAACCTTCTTTAACAACTATGAAAATTGTTGATTATATTAAACAAAGTTACCCTAATGTTTATGACTCTTATATTCGTCAAAGAGTTTGGGGATTGATTGATAGGGGTTTAATTGAATTAGCACTCGATAGAAAATTAAGAATGAGTGAACCCCAAAAATATGAATAATTCTAATGGCTTCTTTTTTAAATGGTTCTTAAATCGTGCTTAATCCATTATAACCTCTTCACGGGAAGGTCCTAAAATAGCAAAATTTGTGTTACCATAACTGGATATTTAAAATGAGTAATTTCAGAGCCACTGGACACTTACTTAGAAAGCTTCATTCTTGAAAATTTTCCAGAGTTACGGCTTCTAGTTCAAGATTACCATGACCACAACCCACAGGACAAGTGCGGACAGAGTATATAAACTACCCCCAGCAGTAAATAACTGCAGTCAATAATTGATTGCCCTCACCAGCCGCATAATTGCGGTTGTCCTGGGAAATTAATAATTTCCGGGGCCTTCAATGAGTTTTGGGGGGTTTGAAATAAAACGCGAAAGCAACGAGGCATATAACATGCAAACAACCAAAGTAGTACAACCAGCAGGTAATTTACCTGAAAAAAAGTTTAGGGCAGGAGCTCTTTCTGCCACCATTTGGCTAAATAAAGGCCAAAAAGTTAGCGGGGATGATTCCGAGTATCGGACCATTTCTGTAGAACGAAGCTATACCAATAAGGAAGGCAAATGGCAGTCCACTAATTCTTTTAGAATTAATGATTTGCCTAAAGCCCAAGTAGTTTTACAGAAAGCATACGAATTCCTTGTTCTCAAGGAGCAAGATTTATTTAAAGGAGGTATGAATTAAGATGGCAGAAGCAAAAACTAAAGTTGTTATAAACGAATTAATTCAAGAAGAAGTGAAATCTAAAATGTCAAAATATAATGAACCAAGTAAGGAGTTAAAAATGGAAAAATTAACTATTCAAGATTTGCCCGGGGTGGGCGCAGCAACCGCAGAAAAATTAGAATCGGCCGGTTATCGTGATTTAATGGCCGTAGCAGTATCTACCATCGGTGAGTTAGTAGAAGCCGCTGGTGTTTCCGAACCAGTTGCTCGAAAAATGATTAATGCTGCTCGAGACAGCATGAAAATGGGTTTTGAAACCGGCATAGAAGTATTAAAGAAACGAGAAAGTGTTTCTAAAATCTCTACCGGCTGTGAAAGTTTTAACAACTTAATGGGCGGAGGCTTTGAAACCAGCGCTATCACTGAATGTTTTGGCGAGTTTGGTTCAGGAAAAACCCAGATTGGACATTTATTGGCGGTAAACGTTCTTAAAGCAGATCCTACCGCAACAGTAGTATTTATTGATACAGAAAATACCTTCAGACCGGAAAGGATTAAACAGTTTGCTTTAGGAGCAGAAGTTGATGCTGAAGATATTTTAAATCGGATCATGGTTGCCCGTGCCTATAATTCGGACCATCAGATGTTGCTAACTGAGAAGATTGATGGTTTGATCACCGAGCAAAAGAAAAATGTTCGCTTAGTGGTCGTGGATTCATTAACCTCGCATTTCCGAGCAGAATTTATTGGTCGGGGCACTTTGGCAGAACGACAGCAGAAATTAAACCGGCATATGCACGCCTTGGCTAAAATTGCTAACAGCCATAACCTGTGCGTATATGTAACTAATCAAGTAATGGCTAGACCAGATCAATTCTTTGGCGATCCCACTGCTTCCATTGGCGGACATATTGTTGCCCACGCCTCTACCTTTAGAATTTATCTTCGAAAAGGCAAGAAAGGAACCCGAGTGGCAAAATTAATTGACGCACCTAATTTAGCGGATGGAGAATGCTGCTTTGAAGTGCTAGAAGGCGGATTAAAAGACGTAATTTAATCCATTAACTTTTTTATTTTTTATTTTTTAGATTTCTTTTTTCTCTTTGTTCATAAGCGCCAAGGATTTTGTTTACCAAGTGGTCATTTTGTCCCAACGCTCGATCAAAAGAAGCATTAGCTAAAGCAGCATATAAATCATGGGGCACTAAAGGTACTTCTAATTGCTCCTGTGTTTCAATAGAGAAATCGCCCCGGATTGCTAATTCTTTTCCTGCGGTTCTCAATAAATCTTGGTATTTTTGAATGGTTGGTTGTAATGCTGAAGATTTATCCGCTAACAATTCTCCTCCGCCCCGATAAATTTCGGCAACCACTTCAGTGCTTAAATTTCGGGCTAATCTTCTAAAATAAAGTTTTAATACTTCAAAATGAGACTGTTCCGGTAAACCGCAATTAGAAATTACTCCTATTTTTGGAAATTTGATTATTTTTCCATTTGCATCAATCCTTTTGCGGTGGCGGTATTCTCCCGGCTTTCCTTTCTGGAAGTGTGGATCAAAGATAGAAAGCCCGCAATTTAATGCGCGTTGGGTTATACCTCCAATTTTATCTTTAGGATCATAATGGGGGTTACCGTCTTTATCCATATGGGGATCGACCAAAGGGATAACTCGGTCAATAAAAGCTTTAGTTACTGCAGTAATATTGTCTGCGTATAAAGGAGTAGCAAAGATAATCAAATCAGCAGCTTTAACTTTTTCATATAACTCAGCTACATCATCTTTCTGAAAACATCTCCCGGGATGTTTTAACCAGCAATGAAATTCTCCATAACAAGGCTTAATCTCTTGATCGTATAAAAAAACGGTTTCAGTAGTTGCTCCGGCATCCACCGCCCCTTCTAATAATGCTTGAGTGATAAAATGAGTATTGCCCCTAGCTTTCCGCGGGCTGCCATTAAAAACGACAATTTTTTCTATTTTTTTAATGGTGGTTTCTAGAGTCGATTCTTGTTTTGGTTGTTTTTGTTTCATACCGGCTTAAAAAAGTCTTTTTTTTAATAAGGTTGTGGTTATCTTTTCCATATCTGGTTCAATTAAGCAGCTAAGTGTTAAGATATATTAAAGCGCTTTTTGAGACTCTGTCCTAAATCTCAAAAGAGTCGCCTTGGCCGGTGTCTTCGCCTTTTTCTCGCTATACTTCTAAAGAAAAAGTAACTTAACTAAGTCTTACGAATCGTATAGCTCAGCCACCCCTTTGGCCTTGGCGGCGACTTTTAGGACAGAGCCGCTTTTTGACAAACATTTATAAAGTAAGAAAGAAATTTTTACAGTTAAATTATGACTAAAAAAGGATTTCAAGATTACGCTGGTTCTTATTTTTTTAAAAGTAAATTAACTAAATTGATTGGAGGTAAAGTAAATGAATGGAAATGAAGCTCCTGTGAAAGTGGGAGAAGAGTATGAGGTAAGCATAACGGCCGTAGGCGGTAAAGGCGACGGCATTGCTAAAGTTAAAGGGTTTGTTTTATTTATACCTGGGGTAAAGAAAGGAGACTGTGTTAAAGTAAGAATAACTAAGGTTTTAGCTAATGTGGGTTTTGCAGAAGTTATTAAAAAATTAGAGAAACTCGAAAAAGAACCAAAATTTGCTACTATTTCTGCAGAAGAACTGACTCGAGAAGAAGAGCCTGAAAGCCAGTATGAAGAATCGGAAGATTTTGGAGAAGATGCTTAATTTGGAATGATCGGTTAGAATGACTAAACGCTTGTTTGTAGCAGTTCCAGTTTCTAAAGAAGTTCAGGAAAGAATTAAAGCTATATATCAACCGCTAAAAAATACCGGGGCAGATTTAAAATTTGTTCCTTTGGAAAATCTTCATTTTACGGTTAAGTTTTTAGGCGACGTTGAAGAAAGTAAAATTACTGAGCTTGTCGAAAAAATAAAAACTTTTGTGAGTAACCGAAATCGTTTTTCAGTCGACCTTAAGGGAGTAGGTGCCTTTTTAAATAACAATTCCATCAAAGTAATCTGGGTGGGAGCAGATAATCCTAACTTAATTTCTTTAATCAAAGACCTTGATAAAGAATTAGATTGCCTTAAAAAAAATGAGCAGGAAGAAATACCTCACTTAACTATTGCGAGAGTAAAATCAGAAAAAAACAAAGAAAAATTAGCTGATTTTATTAAGAAATTTGCTACTGAAAATTTTGGTAGCATCGTCGTAGAGAAATTGATTTTATACGAGAGTAAACTTACTCGAGAGGGCCCAAATTATACTTTACTTGGAGAATGGGATTTAAAATAAATCGTTAGTCTTCTAACTAAATTATTAAAATAAAAAAATAAATAAAAAAACTAGGCTTAGATTTTAGGAAAAAATATTCCTTCCTTAAGCACTTGATAAGCTTCTTTTGGAACGCCTGCTAGCATTCCCATATAGAATCCTGCCCTCACCATTCGAGGAGCTTTTAAGTTTATGATCTGTTCATAAACATGGTGCTCAGTTAGAACAAAGGCGGGAGGTTTATCTTCTTCAGCATCTTCTAAGACGACAGAAGTATTCTCTTGGTTCCCCACGCCCCAATATTGTTTTCCCATGCTAAAACCTTTAACTAGATTTCTAAATTTCATGCATGTTCACCGAACAGATAATCATCGGATAGTATTTAAATGTTATCTTTTTGCGGCACTATCCGTTTTATGAGTGATACATTTCTCAAATCACTCACTTTTTTCTTAGTTCTATTTTTGGACTTACAAGAAATGCAGTAGAGAGGAGCTTAAAACAAGAATATTTCTTAACTACTCGCCAAAGCTAATTACAAAAACGAGCAAAATCACTCACTTTTCGAATTGTGCCCTTTTTGCAGATTTGTCCAAAATAGAAACCATTTGTATACTGGGCACGGCGCGATTATAAATTTACTGCGTAAATTTATGCGCCTCCTTTGGCGCCAGTATACAAATTGGTGTTGTCTTAGACAAACTATAAATACCAAAAAGATTAAAAGGGTTTAAGTCCTCCTTTCCTTAAAGAGGTGTTGATCATGTCTTATGTTGCTTGGTTTAAAGATTTAAATAAGGATTCTTTAGGTGTAGCGGGAGGTAAAGGTACCAATTTAGGGATTATGTTTAATCTGGGCTTGCCCGTGCCACCCGGGTTTGCGGTTACTGCACAAACTTACAAAGAGTATATAGAAAGAACCGGAATCAAAGCAAAAATTCAGGAACTGCTCACTAATTTAGATGTTGAAGATAACGACAAATTACAAGCAAGGGCCAAACAAGTTCAAGATTTGATTCTTTCTACTCCTGTTCCGGAAAACATTGCTGAAGAAATTATGAATTGTTACGAACTATTAGGCGCTGGAAAAGGCGCGCATGGTTTAGTTGATGCTCAGGAAGTATTTGTGGCAGTAAGAAGTTCAGCTACTGCGGAAGATTTACCGACAGCCAGTTTTGCCGGACAACAAGCTACTTTTTTGAATGTTAAAGGAAAAGAGAAAGTAGTTTTAGCCGTATTAGCCTGTTGGGCTTCTTTGTTTACCGCTCGGGCAATTTATTATCGCGAAAAAAATCATTTTGATCATTCCAAAGTTTTTATTTCTGCAATCGTACAAACAATGATTGATTCTGAACAATCAGGAATCATGTTTACAATCAATCCCTCCACTAACAATCAACAAGAGATCGTTATTGAAGCAATCTATGGGTTAGGAGAATTGATTGTGGGAGGAGAAGTTAACCCGGATTTGTACATTGTTGATAAAGAATCCCGGGAAATCAAGAAAATGGAAGTCCGGAAAAAAGAAATCGGGCTATTTAGAGATGAATTTGGGAGGAATGTCAAATTAACCATCGCTCCTAATTTACAGGCCCGGCAAGTTATCCCTGATACCCATATCAAAGAGCTAGCTCGCTTAGGTAAAAAAATAGAAAAGCATTATGAGAAACCACAAGATATTGAATGGGCAATCGAAAAAAATCAAATCTTTATTGTGCAGGCTCGACCAGTAACTACCCTTAAAGCTAAGGAAACAGAAACAGAACGACCAGGAATAACTGAAGAAGCTGGAAAAATTTTAGTAAAAGGAGAAACAGCTTCTCCAGGAGTGTATACTGGGAAAGTTAAAATCATTAAAGATCAATCAGAATTAAACAAAATTGAAAAGGGAGATGTTTTAGTTACCAGTATGACTACACCGGATATGGTTCCGGCCATGCAGCGTGCGGGTGCGATCATTACCAATGAAGGGGGAATGACCTGTCATGCGGCGATTGTTTCTCGAGAAATGAGTATTCCTTGTGTCGTGGGAACGGAAAATGCTACTGATATCTTGAAAGAAGGAGAGCTAGTTACAGTTCATGCTTCTCGCGGAGTAGTTTATGAAGGCAGAATAGCAGTCGTGGAAGAACAGAAACCTGAACAAGGCGGAACTGGTCTAAAAAGAAGCGAAGACCTCATCACTGCTACTGAAGTTAAAGTAATTATGGATCTTCCTGATTTGGCGGGCAGAGCTGCGGCCACCGGTGCAGACGGCATTGGTTTGGTTCGCTTAGAAATAATGATTGCTAATGGAGGAATCCATCCAGCAGAATATATCCGGCAAAATCGTGAAAGCGATTATGTTCGTTTGTTAAAAGAAGGCATCCAAAAAATGGCTAAAGCCTTTACTTGTAAACCGGTTTGGGTCAGATGTTCAGATATGAGATCAGATGAATACCGTAATTTACAAGGCGGAGATAAAGAACCTAAAGAAACCGATCCGATGATCGGTTGGCATGCTATCCGCAGATTGTTAGACGAACCTAAAATATTAAAAGCTGAATTTCAAGCCATTAAAGAATTACACGACGAAGGTTTTGATAATGTCGGAGTAATGCTGCCTTTTGTAATCAATGTTACGGAAGTACAAAAAGCAAAAGAAATTATGCGCGAGGTTGGTTTAGAGCCTTGTACAGAAATAGATTTTGGGGTAATGGTAGAAACTCCAGCCGCTTGCTGGATTATTGAAGATTTATGTAAAGAAGGCATTAGCTTTGTTTCTTTTGGTACCAATGATTTAACTCAGCTTACTTTGGGAGTAGATCGCAATAATGGACATCTAGCTAAATTATTTGATGAAATGCACCCAGCCGTATTAGGGGAAATTGCTAAAGTCATCCATGTCTGTAAGAAATATAAAGTAAAAACTTCTATCTGTGGTCAGGCTGGATCAAAGCCGGAAATGGCCGAATTTTTAGTTAAAACGGGAATCGATTCCATTTCTGCTAATCCTGACGCTGTAGATGAAATCAGGGTAAGTGTAGCGAAGATGGAAAAGAAACTGCTGCTGGATGCAGAAAGAAAGGTGATTGATGGATAATCGTTGTTAAACTCAATAAAATTTCCATTTCTCTTAATATAAAAAAGAGGCGAGAACCCTACTAAATTTACTTAATTTCTAATTGCTGAAATATTCTTCCTATTGGACTTTCTCTTTGATATTCAAATCCGTGTTCCTCAATTAAATTGGACAATTCGTCACGATTATGGGCAATTAATCCACTATTTCTCCTACAGAAGGATAAGATATCTCTTGCTTCGGATATATTTGCACAACATCGCGGAAGTCCACAATTTTCTATAGAATAGGGTGAATTTTCATCTGTGACAGTTCGGTCTCCAATTGCTAATCTCCAAACTTCATCATCTACTTGCACAGCTAAAAATCTTGATGCTATAGTTGCCTTATGTTGGTCAACATAAAAATCTCGTTCTCTGACACAAATAACTAAATCTGACTCTTCTCCCCTTCTAACAGAGACCATTTGTGGGATATGGTAGTTTGAAACAACCCCTATTAAACCACTATCTTGTGGTATTACTCGAACTTCATACCCAGAAATTTTTGTTTCTATTACTCTGCCGTGTTCAGGAAAATAGATTACTTGTCCTATGGGATATTGTGGTTTGATTATTCCCACATTTATCTTTTCAACATCAACCTTAGTCATATCTCATCCATAATTATTACATAGTTTAAAAAGATTTTGGAAACGTCCATTAAGAAAGAAGAGTTTAAAGGATTAATAAGTTTTGTTGAGATGGAGAGTTCACTTTCTGATGGGAATGCGCATAAACTTCTTGCATTCAAAACAGGAAATAATCACTTTCCCTGCACGCGTTCGCACTCGGGCATTTACTCCCGGCTGCAGATAGCTATAACAATGCTTACAGAATCTTCGTTTTAATTCTAAAGGAATCCTTGCTTTCACTTTCATGGCTATTTTTCGGGCTAAAGTAACATAACGATTAGCTAGGGCTTTATTTTTAGGAAAAACTTCTGCGGCCTGCTGGAAAAGAATCTTAATCCTTTCCTGGGCAATTTCCTGCTGTCCTTTTTTAGAAATGGCGGCTTTAGACATTAAAGAAAGAAAGCAGCAAGAGCTTAAAAAAGTATTGCCGGCAAATAAAATAAACCTGTAAATAAATCTCACTTAAATCCTAAACAAATAAACAAACAACTAAATTTTAAGAAAGTAATATAAATTCACTGAAGTTATTATTTTTATGAAACGGAAAAAACCGCTGCGGGGCAGGCCGGAGAAAAGCCCCATTCGGCAAAACATTGTTGAAATTCTCAATTATTTAGAACAAGGGTACGGGTATCAAATTGCTAAGATATATAATGAAATTTTTCCCCAGGTAACTCAGCGGAGTATCTATTATCATTTACATAAAGGAATTTTTACTAAAGAGATTAAAGTGAACCAGATTGAAGAAGAAAAAGGCGACTTTTCCTGGGGGAGCATGGTAGAAAAGACTTATTATTCTTTAGGCGCAAATGCTCAGCCAAACGGAGAAGAAAGGGTCAAAACTTATTTACAAAAACAAAAATGGAAAAAACCAACTTTACAGAACAGGTTTACTAGTTTGGTAGATAAATTTCGCCGGGCAAAATAATAATAACTCCAAAGTAGTAAATAACCGAAATCTTTATAAATGGGGTGATATTTTTAATTCGTATGAGTGATGCAGTTTATATTTTACAAAGAAAACCTATTGATAAAGGTTCAGTTCAGCAGGTGCTAGATCCTGGTTCTTTAAATCCTAGACCTGTTCAATCATTAGAGGCAGTTTTAGTTGTTGATGCAAGGAAAGGAGCTGGTTATGGCCAGATTCCATCAGGTCAGCCCGTTTATGTTATTGGTGCAAGAGAAACAGAAACCCCAGAACCATTATCAGTTTGGAGAACTGGTTTTGTTGATCATCCTGAACATTATAGTTTATGCACTTCAGCTCATGCGTCAAAATTCATACCCCTCGCAGCATACCAAAGAATGATGGAAAATATCAAAAATGGTGATGACATAATTGAATTGAAAAACTTCATTAATAAATTCTATGGTACAGCCTGCTAGTGACGCCTGCCTATATTCTAATTTAATTCTTTTTCTCAATTAAAACTAGTGCATTAACTTATTTTTGGAGTTAATGAAGTATAATCTCAGTTTTAATCCAGAAACTATTTAAGTTAAAACGAACTCTTGAGTTAATATGAAAACCTTTGCTTTCACTACCACAATTCTGAATGTTAAGAAAACTACTGAAGATATTTTATTTTTAACTTTAACTGCTCCCCAAGACTTTGCTTATGCAGCTGGGCAATTTATTACCTTAAAAATAATCAATCGGGGAGAAACTAAATTGCGGTCTTATTCCATTTTAAGTTACGAGCCAGGAAAAATAAAATTATGCATCAAACTAATTCCAGGCGGATTCGCTTCAGAGATCTTTGCTAAAACTAAGCAAGAGGACACTTTTGAGGTAAAAGGTCCGTTTGGTCATTTGATTTATGATGAAGCTAGTTTAACTAAAGAAAGCTGGTTTTTAGGCGGTGGAACGGGCATAGTTCCGTTGTACAACATTCTGGCGGAGAACTTACCTAAGCACCCAAAACAAACTTTTATCTTACTTTTCAGTGCCAGAACAAAAAAAGAATTAGTTTTAGATAAAGAAATTAAGCAGTTAGCCAGCAAATTTACTAATTTTATTTATCAGCCGACTTTGACCCGAGAAGAGTGGACCGGTAAAACAGGCAGAATACCAAATCATCTTCCTCGAGATTTAAAAGACAAAACTTTTTATATTTGCGGCACTACTGAACTAGTATTGGATATCAAGAATCTTTTGATGAAACAAGGAGTTAATCCCAAACATATCAAATTTGAATGTTATAATTAAAACCGTTGTTATCAAATAAGAAATAAACAGTAAAAATAAGAAGCAAAAAAAGAGGCGAAGAATATGAAAATAATTACATCATCAGAGTTAGATAAAAAGCAGGAAATTCTTTGTTTAGGTCTATTTGAAGATAGCAAAGAAAATTATCATTCATTTGATTCCAAATTAGCCGAAGAATTACAGGAAGCAACAAAGAAAAAAATATTTTCTAAAAAGTTTGGCGAACAATACTCTACTAAATTATTTAACTGGCCGTTTAGGAATATTATTATATTTGGATTAGGAAAAAAAGAACAATTTAATTTAGAAAAATTAAGACAGATTCTAGGAAAAGCAGTAAGCTGCACTAAGGCAGCGGGATGCACTTCTTTTTCTACTAATCTAGTAGAATTAGCTCATTTTCTGGGTAAAGAGGAGCATTTAGGAAGGGCTGCGGCAGAGGGATTGCTGCTGGCAAATTATGATTTTACTAAATATTTATCTGCAGAAAAAAAAGAAAAAAAGAAACCAATAGATAATGTTTCTTTACAGTGGACCGCAACAGCAGCTTCTTTTGCTCCGGGCCTCAAAACCGGAAGGGTTATTGCAGAATGCACTAATTTTGTCCGCGATTTAGTTAATGAACCAGCCAGCTTAGTTAATTCGGTTTACTTAGAAAAAGTAGCCAAAACTATTGCGGGCAGTTCTACTAAAATAAAATTAAAAGTATTAAATAAAGCAGAACTGCAGCAGGAAAAAATGGGCGCATTATTAGGGGTAAATGCTGGAAGTGCCAATGCTCCTAAATTGTTGATTTTAGAATATAAAAATGCCTCAGGCAAACCGATTGCTTTGGTTGGAAAAGGCATCACTTTTGACAGCGGAGGGTATAACTTAAAACCAACTAAATACATTGAAGATATGAAAACAGATATGGCCGGAGGAGCAGCAGTTTTAGGGGCCATAAAAGCAGCAGAAGAATTAGGTTTAAAGAAAAATATTTTAGGTGTAATCCCCATCTGTGAGAATATGGTCAGCAGCACTTCCCAGCTTCCCGGAGATATTGTTACCGCGTATAATGGCAAAACCATAGAAATAGGAAACACCGATGCGGAAGGAAGATTAATTCTAGCCGATGCTTTAGCTTATACTGAAGCAAAATATAATCCAGAAATAATTATTGATTTAGCGACGTTAACCGGAGCATGCGTAGTTGCGTTGGGATATTATGCTGCAGGCATGATCTGTAAAGATGAACAACTTTCTGCAGCTTTACAAGCAGCAGGAATGGCTTCGGGAGATCGGGTCTGGCCTTTGCCTTTCTTTGATGAATACCAAGACTGGATGGAAGGCACTATCTCTGATTTAAATAACATTTCTGTAAAAGGGAAAGGCTATGAAGCCGGTTCGATAACTGCCGCAGTATTTTTAAATAAGTTTGTAGAAAAGACTACCTGGGCGCATTTAGATATTGCGGGTTCGTCTTACTGGGCGGTGGAAGGAGCATATTACCAAAAAGGAGCTACTGGTTCAGGAGTAAGAGTGTTAAGTTATTATTTGTTAGAAAATTAGATTGGAGCTATTCAAAATAAAATGGAAGAATTGGTTATTTTGGGCACGGGAATAGCCGGATGCACGGCGGCAATTTATGCTGCCCGGGCAGGATTATCTCCGTTAGTTATTTCTGGAATGGAGGAAGGCGGACAATTAACCTTGACTACGCAAATAGAAAATTTTCCCGGCTTTCCAGACGGAATTTTAGGGCCGGAATTAATGGAGAGATGTAAAAAGCAGGCCGAACGATTTGGAGCCCAGATTCAAACCGATGCTGCAACTGCTGTTAAGAAGATTAAAAGCGGTTTTGAATTAACCTTAATGAGCGGAAAGAAAATCCAGACCAAAACTTTAATTATCGCTACTGGGGCTTCAGCAAGATGGCTGGGATTACCTTCAGAAGAAAAATATAAAGGGAGAGGAGTTACCGTTTGTGCGACTTGTTTACCTACCGGTTCTAATATAATTGCTAATAATGCACCTAAAGCAATCGACAAGATAAAAGAAGGAGAACAAGTTCTTACTCATGATGGCACATTTCAAAAGGTTGCAGGAAAGGGAAGTAGGTCATTTAAGGGAAAATTGGTTAAAATAATCCCTCGTTATTTTCGAGACGAACCAACACTATTAACTCCTGACCACCCCGTATATGTTACTAAGATGAGCCGCGGCACTGGAGTAAAATATTGGAACATGAAGTGGGAGGAACCGCATTGGGTTCCAGCCGGGGATCTGCAAAAAGAACATATTTTACTTTACCCGATTGTTTCCGAAACAAAGGATGTTGTTGAGATTAAGGTATCCGACATCTTAAAACTTGATACTGACAGAAAAGGATGGGTCAAATATGATTATGAAACATACACAGCTAGGAGACTCCCAAACACCATACCCATTAATAAAAATTTTATGCGATTAGTTGGATATTTTCTGGCTGAAGGATCCATTACGCCAAGAGGTATAAACTTCTACTTTGGGCCAAAAGATAAAGAATACGTTGATGACGTAGTTAAAACTATTAAGGAGTTATTTGATTATGATGTAAAAGTTAAACACGTAGGCTCTGTCTGGCGGATTGAAAGTTACGCAGGAATATTACGAGATCTTTTTGAGAAAATGTTTGGAAAATACTCTTTTGGAAAATCACTGCCTCATTGGTTTGTATACCTTCCTAAAGAAAAACAAGCAGAATTAATTAAAGGTTATTATAGGGGTGATGGAGGAATTAAGCCAGAAGCCTTTTCCTTAGTAACAAATTCACCAAAATTAGTTGCGCAATTCAAAACAATTTTGTTACGTCTAGGTATAATAGTGGGGATATCAAAGAGATCAAAAGAAAAACTCAATAAAACAAAAAATATTCTTAATGGGAGAGAAATAAAGTTCAAACATGATCGATACGAACTAGAAATTGGGGGGTCTTACCTTAGATCAACAAGTGATTTGTTGGGGGTTGAGCATCCTCATTTAAAAAATAAAATAAGGAATAATCATTTTGCTTGGATTAAAGGAAATTATGCATATCTTCCAATCAGAACTTTAGAAACTGAAAATTATGATGGTGAAGTCCACAACATTGCCGTAGAAAATAATAATACTTATGTTACTGCTGGTGCTATTGTACATAATTGTGACGGAGCTTTGTTTAAAGGCAAAGAAGTGGTAGTTATCGGCGGAGGAGATTCCGCTATGGAAGAAGCAATTTTTTTAACTAAATTTGCTACTAAAGTTACAATTATTCACCGCCGCGATACTTTACGGGCCAGTAAAATTATGCAGGAGCGGGCTAAAAAGAATTCAAAGATAAAATTTATTTTTAATACAGCAGTGAAAGAGATTTTAGGCGATGGTAAATTAGTGAAAGGAGTTAAATTAACCAATACCAAAACGGGCAAGGAAAATGAATTAAATTGTGCAGGAGTTTTCTTAGCGATTGGGCATGTTCCGAACACGAATATTTTTGCCGGTAAATTAGCTTTAGACGAGAAAGGCTACATTAAAGCAGATCAATTTACCCATACTTGTCTGCCGGGAGTATTTGCGGCTGGGGACGTGCAGGATTTTAGATACCGGCAGGCAATTGTTGCAGCTGGTTCGGGTTGTATGGCCGCAATGGAAGCAGAGAAGTATTTGGCTGAGAAAGAAGTTTAACCTTTGTTGTTCAGTTTATGTTCTTATTTATTTTGTTGAAAAAATTAAATTTAATCCACAAATTCAAATATATGTGCATCCATAGCAGCATGGCAGTTGGTACAAATAACCTCGTAACCCTTTCCACCCTTAAATGGCGTCTCTCTACCTAAAGGTGCATCTTCGTTAAAAAAATCTTCATCTAAAGAACCCGTCTCTTCAAATCTGGGTGTATCTATAACAATTTTATTACAATGATTACAACTATAAGCAATTGGAACTTGATTAGCAGGGTCTGGTTTATATCCATAAATAATATATCCAGAACGATACCACCTACCATTTCCCTTAACTTCCCTGATAATTTCTAAATCAGAAATATCTTTCACAGAAGATAATTTAGTACGCAACTCGTCAAGCGAAGAAACTACTTGCCCCCTTATTTCTATCGGAATTACTTCTGGTAAAGACTCCCAAAATAATCGTTCAAGGTCACTGTATTGTGGTTTCGGGCCAAAATAAGTCATGTACATTTAGATTAATTGTTTGTTAATAAGCTTTTTGATACTAAGGCACAATTCAATTTCTGAGTGATTTCTCTTTTTTGAGCATTTTTCACGACAT
>JBBSWB010000069.1:0-11867 GCA_038046465.1 Nanobdellota archaeon | reverse complement strand
TATGTCGTGAAAAATGCTCAAAAAAGAGAAATCACTCAGAAATTGAATTGTGCCTAATGTTGGAATAAATAAAGAAAACTCTTTTTTGCTTATGCCTACTGGTTTGTTCCCTAATTTTGACCATTTCTTGTTTACTAAAAAAATCAATTTTAGAGATGCAATTAATGGGTTTACATTAAAACCATCTTCTTTTCTAAAATCTCTAGAATCTGGATTAGGCAACTGCCATTTTAGAAAACTTCTAAAGAAAACCTTTCCTAAATCATAATCTTCTTGAAGAAAATAGTTTCCAACGGCAGAAATTCTTACTTTGTTTTCATTATCCAAAAAAGCAAGCCCCATCTTTTCAAGAGGGTTGAATGATTGCCTCCCTCGCATATCCCCGCCGCCCTCATAATTTTTGGATTCAAGAATTTCTTTGGCATCATTGAAGCTAAGGGGATCGGGTGTGTTCATCAATTGAAAGTGCTTTTGAGATAAACCATTATAAAATTGTTGGCTTCCATAACCATATACTTTATATTGAATGAGCATTATTTGATACTTTCTCTGATTATCGCGCGTCCATTCTTGGCCCCTAAGATTATTTAATACTTTTAAAAAATCTCTAATTCTTTCCGAGTTTCGTACAGTTGTAGATATGGACCACGGTTTCCTCATACAGCTACCTTGCTATATCCATAAAGTAAAAGCAACATATTTAAATATTCCGCTTTACTTGTAGTAGAATAAAGAGGATGCTGATGGTTGAAGTTATACTAAAAAAAGGAGACTGTGTTGAAATCCTTAAATCTATGCCTGACAAATCAATAAATATGGTATTTGCTGACCCCCCATATAATCTTTCTGGGGAAAATCATATAACCTGCCAAAATGGGAAAAAAGTAAAATGCAATAAAGGAAATTGGGATATTATTGAAAATATTGATAAGTTTAATTATGAATGGCTTAAAGAGTGTAAAAGGGTTTTAAAAGATGAAGGAACAATTTGGGTTTCGGGTACATTACATAATCATCCCTCTATAGGATTTTTTTTGAAAAAGTTAGGTTTTTGGCTTATTAATGATATTGTTTGGTTTAAGCCGAATGGTCCGCCACAGTTACAACCAAACAGGTTAGCACCATCTACAGAATTAATTTGGCTTGCAAGTAAAAGTAAAAAATATTATTTTGATTATTACAAAGCTAAGGAACTAAATGGTGGCAAACAAATGAGGAATTTATGGACTATTACAGCCAAAAGACACATCACTAATCATCCAACAGAAAAACCAGAGGACTTACTAGAAAGAATAATCTATTTAGGAAGTAAAGAAAATGATGTAATTCTAGATCCATTTATGGGTTCTGGAACTACGGGCGTGGTTGCTAAGCGATTAGGTAGGCACTTTATCGGGGTAGAAATTGATAAATGTTTTTTTGAGATAGCTAAAGATAGGATAAAATGTGCATTAGAACCTATTTCGGTAGAGTTAACTGTTCCAAGGAATGTTGAACTTCTGATCCAAACAATGATTAAAATTTGAGATTTTCCTTTTTAGCGGAAAATATTTATAGTTATGCCAATTTTAATGTATTATGGTTGAATTTTTAAAAATTTTATACAAGCCAAAGAGCGTTTTGGGTTTACTGGTTGCCGTTGGACTATTGTTCATTTTGTTAAGTGGTCTTACATTACAATATACTCCAGAAATTAGCGAATTCTTTAAGTCTTGGGGGAAGTGGCTTCTTACCATCGGAATAGTTGCATGGTTACTTTATATGTTGCCGTCTATCGTTAGAAATTGGAGTAAATTATTAGGAAGATAAGTTCTCTTAAGTCTCCCTAACCGTTAGTTAAATCTGAAAAATTTGGACGAAGCAAAGTCGTTTAGCATATCAAAAAATTCACATAACATCGCTTCACCGCACATTAACATAAAATTGCTGCGGATTTCCGTAATCATTGCCTAAAGCGGTTCGCACTTTAGCAATAAAAATATATTGTCCTGTTACTACATTCTTAGGGACGCTTACTAAAATCGGTTCTTTAACATTATTGCCTTCAGCAATAAAAATCGGCTGAGAATTATATAATAGCCACTCTTGAACCTCTGCTTTATTTATTTTATCGGTAATTTCGTGCTCGGTTTCATCACTAACTCGTCTGAGTTCAATCGTAATTAAAAATTCTTGGTTTATGCCTAAAGTGTTAAGGATACCTAAACCAAATATATGAGTATCGCCCCGGGAAACATCAGCGATGTGTAAAGGCAGGGCTACTCGTTCACCTTGATTTACTAATAAGCGCTCTAATTCCTCATTAGTTTTTTGGTCTAAGCTGGTTTTTATTTCTTCTGCGCCGCTGATAAATTGATACATTAAAACAATTCCGCTGGATAATATAACTATAGAAATAATTACTATAATCAACATATTAATAGATAGATCAAGCGCACCATTCTTATTCATAATACACATAAGAGCAAAGAAGTATTTATAAGTTTCTCTCCTCACCAAAAAAATATGTCTATCGAACGGATTATAAAATCGTTTGCATCTAAATCTTTTTTTTCGTCTAGTTCTTTTTTATTGCCAAAATCATTTATACCTAAAGCAATCGTTCCTTTAACTCTAAGCATTTTAACCGGATGTTCCAGCGGAAATGTTTATGAGAATAATTTTTATAATCATTCCAACAAAGATAGTAATAATAACAATACTTATACTCATTCGGGTGCGGAAGTTAAATCCGGAACCACTAATGAAGAAGGTAATATTTTTTTTATTGATGAGCAGGACGGAAGCATAATTTCAATCAATGTAAAAGATGTAGATACGGGACTTAATTTAGCTAAAGTTGACAGTATTTTTGCTGACGGAAATGATTTTGCTGGATATGTCTGCCAGAAAGAAGGATATATTTCTTTTTTTGATGTATCGGATGGGGCGTCAGAAGAATTTGCTGCGGAAACAGATTTAGCTAAAACTAAGCAAAAGAATGTAGGCATGCAATCGCAAAAATATTCTGAAGCGACTATTTTTGATTATTATTTTAATACTAACCCAACCAAATATTATGCGTTGGAAAAATATGCTGACTGGGCTGAAAAAGAGGGTTATGTATTTGTGAAATGTGTAACTAAAGAAGAATTGAAAGAGCAGCAGGACCGAACCGGGGCAATTTTAGCGATGGCCGAAGAAGTTCATCCTTTGTTTAAAATTGTAAATACTGTTTTTAATGGAATTCTTAAATTAGAAGAATGGGGCGTATTAAATAATCTTTCTGCTCCGGTTTATAATGTTTACGAACCGTTAAACTTTACCGGCTATCCTTTATATAAAGGCAGTAATGAGTGTAAATGATGGTTTGATTTCATTTTTCTGTCTATTGTTTTATAACCTTAAAAGAAGTTTCAGCTTCAGATGTCCCAATAGGAGAAATTAAAATTACTCTTAAAAAATAAAGACCTTGTTCTAAACTGGTTGGAACTTTTAAATTTCCAACAACAGAAGCCTTGGTTTCAACCGCAACAGTTTCGGATTTTAAAATTTTTAATTCCCCATTAACATCCAGGATTTCATATTTTAAGACAATATCTATCCTGTTGGTGTTGGCAAGATTAAGTACTGTTGTGGTAAACCATAAATCCTCTCCAGCTAAAATTTCTTCGTATGTTTCGGGAATTTCAACTTCTAAGTTAAATAGATCTTGATTGGTGGCTTGACCTGCTAATAGCAAAAGCGGCTTACTATAAAAGATAAAAACTAAAGAAAAGGCAAGCATTACAGACAATAACAGTAATTTTCTTTTTTTCATTATTTTATAGGCCATGGCTTTTTTTCTACCTTATCAAAAAATTAAATAGTTTATATTTTCTTTTTGCTAAGGTTAAAGCACCTCTCTTTTTTAATCTTTTCGTTTTGGCTGTTTTCTCCCTGCATGCATTTTTTCTTACTAAAATTATAGTTAGCGCTATTATAAGTATTATCATTGCTCCAATTATGAACTCTGCTGATAATCCTGTTAATCTTGCTGGTTTCTTTATAACTTGAAATGAATTTTCTGAAAGGGCTTCTTCTTTTTGACCTAGATAAGTTAATTTAACCGATAATTTATACTTTCCCGGCCCGCTATTTGAAGGTAATTCAAAGAATTTAATAAATTCAGTGCGCGTTTCTATTTCCATTGTTTCCTGTTCGGTTAAAATAGCTCGGTTTTCAGAATCGCTAATAGAGTAATATAAACTTACATTTATTCTTCCAGGAACTCCAAGATTAATTAAAGAAATTTTAGCAGTTGGTTTCTCTCCAAAAAATAGTTCTGATTTAGTTAAATCAGAAGCTAGGTCAAACAAGGCCCTTTCAGCCCGAGCTTCGGTAGGTTTTTCTTCTTTAGCTGGAATTTCAGTTAATATTTCTTCATTTTTTTCTTCTGTAGATTCTTCTCTAACTGGGATGTTCCTTCTGTGCCCCCCGCCGTCGTCAGAGCTTGAGCTTTCCTTGCCAGAGCTTCCGCCGCCCACTGGAGCTTCTTCAGCAGGCGTTTCAGCAGTCGAATACGTTGAAAATTGGGTTACATTAAACACAACCGTTCGGTTTTCATAACTTATTTTGGTGCAGATGGAGGCAGGACACTCGCTTCCGTCCTTTAAAATTATAGGATTTATAAAAACCAAGTTATATAATGTTAAAACAGCCGATTTATTAAACTGAGGCAATGCTGTTGAATTAATAAAGATGGAATTATTAAAGAGGTTAATATTTGAATCAAAATCAAGGCTTTGATTGATACTAATAATTCCGCTGAAATTTATTTTCCCATAATTACTGACTTCTAACACCAGATTAGCTATATTTGATAAATTAACAATAGAAAGATTGGTGCCTGTAAATTTACTTGATACTATGTAATCACAGGCATAGGAATTATTTACCGGAAGATTATTATCAGATTCCAGGTTAGTTATAGCATAGCAGTTATTGCTATCATTATACCACCGAGTTATTTTGTCGTTTTGGTTGCAAGTTGTGTTAATTTCATACCATTCTGGAATGCAGTAGTCGCAAGGTTCAATAGTTCCGTTATCTTCCGGTAGATTATTAATCGTGTTGCAGGAATTTTTATCTGTATAATATTTAAGTTTTTGATCAGATATATTACAAGTAGTAAATTCTGCGGTCCAATTTTCCGTGCATAATGAACTATAACCAATAGAAACCGATTGAATTGCTGGGCTTATTCCTGCCATGGAACTTAAAAAAGAAACTCTGTATTGAAAATACTTGGATTGTAAATTTAAATTACTTAAATTTTTATCGATAAACTCAGAGTCAGAACAATCGTTTTGACTGCAATTTCTTACCTGAACAGAAAGAGCTGTTGTTTGCCACCAGCATCTCTGCTGGTTTTCACAGGTTAACTGATTTGAAAAGGAAGCACAGGAAGCAGCTGCGCCGGAACAAGAAGCAAGGCTCCAGGAACACAATTCGCATTTTTCACAATCGTTTTCAATTTCATAAATCGAACAATCCACTGCCCCCAAGCAATTTTCTTGTTCTTTTTCCCATTCACAGCCGGCATCTCCACATTTATTGCATTTGCTTTTATTTTTACATGAACTGCAGTTTCCAGAATTTACACACGATGGCAAATTCCACCAGCACCCTTGCTGATTTTCACAGGTTGGCTGATCGGAACAGGAATTGCACAAATCAACGGTTCCTGTGCATGCGGCCGGCTCATTTCCTTGCCAGGTTAAATTATTCCAGGCCGCATCAGCGCCAGAATAAAAAATCTTTGAAGTATAAATTCCAGAAATATTGCTCTCAGACAATACTGCTGCGGAGCCGTTGTAGGTTATATTCTGATAGATGCCGTCATTAAAATCATCCTGAGATCCAGATTCAAAAACAGCAAATCCGGTCAAGCCAGATTCTTTCACATAGATTAATAAAGAAATCAGGAAACTAAACATCAACAAACTAAGAATCGCCAAGATTACCAAATACTTTAAAACCCCTTTTTTTTCCATATAAAATAAGGGTATTAAAATAAGTATTTAAAGGTTTTTAGAATAATTATCAATACTCATTCCCCGGAACTTTCTGTTGAAGACTTTTCCGTTTTACTGATCAATTCTTTAGCCAAATCTTTATCGACAACAATAACCCCAGAAGTTGCAAACGATTTTGGCTGATAAATTATTTCTGAAAATAATTCTATGCAAATTTGGTTTAAAGCCCGGGCTCCAGTTTCTGCCGGACAGGCTTCTGCAATAACCCGTTTTGCGGCTTCACTAATTTCTAGATGATAGCCTTTAACATCGAATAGTCGTTGATAATAATGAATTGGAGAATTGTCCGATTCGTTTAAGATTCTGACTTTGTCATCGACAGTTAACTGTTGTAAAACTGCCCGAGCACTAAATCTTCCCACCAATTCTGGCTTTAATCCAAATTTAACTAAATCGTCGGGGATTAAGTATTCCAATAGTTTTGAAGGTTCTTTATCGATAACTGATCCTTCAGTTTGAAAACCAATTTTTTTTCGGTCTCCACCGCCGCCTAGACGATGGGCAATGATGTCATAAATAGAAGGCATTCCTTCTTCTCCATGGAAAGCTCCGGCAGCAATAAATAAAAGATTTTTAGTATTAAACCATTGGTCCTCGCGGTGACCTTCTTTATTAACCGTAAGTTTCATAGAAGTTTCTTCAGCTAAAGAGATAATTTCGTCCTGCAATTCATTCCCCCAATTATGAGAATTCAGAGCTGGAGCAGCTTTATCTATTTCATCAATTACAATTAATCCATAAGGATCTTCTTCAGAAGTTTGAGCTTGAATTTGCATGCAGCTGTCTGATAAACTTTGACCAACATACCCTTCTTTAGTATTCATGGAAAGTTTAGTTACTACCTTGGGGAGATTTGCTGCTTTAGCTAATAACGAAATCATCATAGTCTTTCCCGAACCGGTTGGGCCCACCAGCATTACATGTCCTCGGGGTAAAGATTGTTTGGTTTCTATCTCGGCCATATAATTAGAAAAAGCAATCGCTAACGTTTTTTTAGCCGCATGCTGGCCAATAACTGATCTATCTAAGTATGCTTTAATAGAGCTAGGTTCATTCCAATCGATTAAGTCTTCTGGTTTTTTTGATACAGGGTCAGTTGAATCTCCGCCAGTTATTCTTGCTAACTCAGCCGGTTTTTCTATTTTAATATGTTTAACGATTATCTCTTCATCACTAAGTTTATGAGCAGTAAAACTATACACTCTTTTTTCTAAACTTCGCAGATGTGCTCGGAAAGATGCTTCAGATTCAACCGGAGAACTAACATAAACACTCAAACTTTTATTAGCAGCTCTATAAAAAATCTGGCTACGCATCCCTTCATCATTATTTTCATCAAGAATAACTAATGGAAAAGGATACTTTGTTCCATTAATTGCGTAAATAAAACAAGGAGAACCGGAAATGGCTTTGTTTTCACGAACTAAGTCTTGGCGAATACTACTTTTGCGTAAAGGGAGATAAACAACATCTCTTTTCTCATCTTCCTTTTTCCATTGATAAGCATGGTCATAGCGGTAATAAGCCGTGTCGTGAAACTGGGTTTGGGAAAGGCCAATAGGGATATAGATTAGACCATCAGTAGGAGTGTAAATTCCAATCTGAAAAGATTTATCAATAATCCGACCAGATACTACATAAAAAGGGGATTCTACTTTAATTATTTCTTCATTGGTTGTTGCCGTAAAAGCCCATTTACTTTTTTGGGTCCAAGGAAGGTATTTTAAAACAGATTCTAGGTCCGGCTTCACAAAGAAAGTTACTGTAAATGTGTATATAAAGATTTAGAGAATATAATATAACCATATAAATTAATATAATTATATAGTCAAATAAAGTAAAAAATAAATGATAAAAAATAAACTTTAAAAAAGCTTATTTCCAAATTTCGTATTCTTTAATGATAAAAGCCATAAAGATTAGCAGTAAAGCTGCTCCAGCAACCATATACCATAAGCCGGCCAAGATACTAGCTTCACTTAGAGACTCGTACATTCCCCAGCCCATTACAATAAATCCAAGCCATAAAAATTTGTCTAAAACCATTTTCATGATTTGAAATTCTTGGTCCTCAGTCATTTTTTTCTTTCCGGTTCCTAATCTTCTTAATAGTTTAGCCATCTTGATCACCTTATGAAACTCTTACAAAGAAACTTCGGGTATCATATAATTCACAGCCCGGAGTCTCTAGTCCTTGTGCACAAGCGCCAGGAACGGTTTCTGCTAACACATTAACTTTATACAGATAATTTCCTGCCGCTGAACTTTTTGCTGAAATAGTTAAAGGAATGACATCACCTGCCGTAGGCGATAATTTTTTATCGACTGCATCACTGTAAAAGAAGGATATCTCATCCGCACCTTCTGGTGCAGCTACCGTGCTTCCATCGGGTTTTTGTTTCTTTACATATTCAATATTAACCCCAAAAGCTTTTTCACCTAATTCGATATTAACTATCCCTACATTTTCAATAATTTCACTGCCCCTTTCTAGCTGAATTTGGGAAGAAATAGATAATTTTTTACCGGAAGTCCGTAAATCTTCTAAAATTTGCTCTTTAATTTTAGCCTGAACTTCTTTAGTTGTACTGCCAATGTCTTTAAATGTATTTTTAACAAATCCCAATCCTAGGCCCAGAACAACAAAAGCAATAACTACAATTATAATAACTTCTATAGATAAGCTTAATGAACCTTTTTTCATTATTACACCTCTTTTTTTACTGCGCTAAACTATACTAGATATAGACATTCTTTTTTAATATAAAAAGCTATCGGTAAATTTGGCTTAGAAAAAGTCGTCTAGGCCAAGATTTGAACGAGTAACTTCGATTCGTAAGATCTATTGGTAGTTCAGTTCCCTCTTTAAACGGGTTCTTTTTTCTTAAAAATTGCACTGTTTAGAACTGAACGAGTGAAAGGCCTAGACTTTTTCTACAGAACCGGTAAATTTGGCTATTACTTAAGGTTTATTTAGCTCTAACCTATAAATTCCCGCCAACTAGGTCTTTTATCTTTTTTTCTTCTTCAATTCGGTTGGAATAAGGTTGAATTTGGCTTAAATAAGTTTCTAAAGGCATGTAATTGCTTTTTCCATCAGCGCTTTTTTTGGATTCAATTAAGATTTGATCCGTTCCACCATTATAAATCCTTATTACTGCTGGCTGATCTCCGCGAGGAAAGATTCGTGCTTCTTCTATTCGACTATTACTAAAAGCATCTACAACTCCTGCGCCAACCGCAATTCCAGCTAAACCGCCAAAAAAACAACCTGCCCAAAAAGAAACGTTTTCTCGATCCATTTTAATTTACCTCGCGATTATTATTATTATTATTATTAACTCTTTTTGGGTGTTTATTTATAAATCTTCTTTATAAATCCATAAACTATATAAACCAAAACCCCAAATTTCATGATTAAAGGTAGGAGGAACTAAACATGACAATTAAGCCAAGCGAATTAGAACAAAGAGCCAAAGAACAGGAAAACGTTGATTTTAAAAAAAGAGTAACTAAACTAGAGACTGAAATAGATGCACACTTACTTTTTTTTGCAGACAGGATAAAACAGAGTGGACGAGCAGAATATTCAATTAGAACTAAACTCCCTCAATATGGGGCTGAAGTCGTTCCTGAAGCAGTAGTTTCAGAAGTAGTAAAAATATATAAAGATGCAGGATGGGAAGTAATTACCAGAGAACAATACAATCAAACAATTTTGTTTTTTCAGCGAATATAAATTATTTTGGAGGAACTAAACATAACCATTAAACCAAGCGAATTAGAGCAAAAAGCAGCAGAAAAACAGAGATCTGCCTTTGAGAGACAAGTACAAGAATTAGATGGTAAAATAGAAGAACATTTACTGTCCTTAGCGGATAGAATAGGTCAACTTGGGTTGGTGGGTTACTCTATTATAACTAAACCAGCCACTTACGGAGAAAAAGTTATTCCTGAAGCAGCAGTCTTAGCAGTTGTAGAAAAATACGAAGCTGCAGGATGGAATGTACACCGAGTTGAACAAGGCTACCACACGGTTCTACTCTTTGCACCAAAAGATTCGCAAAAATAAATTTATTTTTTTAATATATTTTATTTTCTTTTACCCAAACACTTGTCCCATTAGCCAGGTAAAGATACTGCTGCCGAAGGTAACTAATAAATACGCAAACAGAAAACTGGGTATGAAAGGGATACCTTCTTTTATTTTTACATTAGCTATTCTTTCTTGATATAATTTATCTATGTCCTTTCTGCTTAAAGTCTTTTTCTTTAAGAGGGTTCTTTCGTTTCTAACTACCTTTTCTGCTAACCAGTCGCCTTCACTTAGCTGGCTTATCTTGACTTCAGAAATAAAACAGTTTTTCTCTACAGCATTTACAAATAATAATAAATAATATATTGCTGCGGGGAATAAAGCTAGAAACCAAAAAAAGTTAGAAAAAAGGCCCAAGAAGATAAAAAATATAGACAAAACCCATAAACCGACATGAAATTTTTTATATTTGTTAATTTCTTTTTTGAATTCAACCATAAAAAATTCTTTTTTCTTGATAGCAATAATCATCATCCAAATCAAGCCGTAAATCGAGCCTAAGAATAATACTGAAAAGAAAAACCAAACCAGATTCATACTGGAAGCATCGATAGGAAGAGTAAAACCAATCACTGCGCCCATACCCATCAATAATTTACTGTCTCCGCCACCCCATTGATTAGCCCGATAAAATAATAACCCTAACAGAAAAAATACTGCCAAGCCTAATAGCCCGCTAAGAAGAATATACCATCCTAACTGAAATGAAAAAATGATTCGGATACCTAAAGCAGCAAAGATCAGGGCATAATTAAGCCAATCGGGCACTTCTTTAGTAGTTAAATCTGCATATGACGCTAAAACCAAAGCAACTAAAGCCACAGTAATTAAAATAATCTCCAGCATACAGTAAAGTAAATAATCTGTCTATATTAAGATATTGCTTTTTTGCGAATAAACTTTATCGTATTTTTCTTTTAATTTGATTATTTGAGAAAATTTCTATTCCCATAGCTCCTTTTAGATATTCAAGGGTTATTTTATGATGATCTTTATCCCAAGAATTTACGCAATCTTTTGCAATTATTATTTCGTAGTCATTTTGGTATGCATCGATAGCTGTTGTTCTAACACATGCATGTGTATTAATACCAAGTAAGATTAAGGTGTCAATTTTCCTGTTTCTTAAATAAGTATTTAGAGATGTCTTGAAAAAAGCACTGTATCTTTTTTTAATAATAATTTTATCGTTCTTGTTTCTATTTAATTCCTCAAGAACTTTACAACCCTTTGTTCCTTTAATTGTAATTGACTCCTTCTTCTTCCTCATAATCAAAAAAGCATCTGATAAATCAGATTTAAATTCTTGTCTTATCCAAATAACAGGTACTTTTTTTTGTCTAGCAAACCTGATTAATTCATTGGAATTTTTACAAAGTGCTTTTTTCAATTTCTTTAAACGTGGGTTTCTGTCAAAGAAATCGTTTAACATATCGATTATGACTAATGCGTACTTCATAAGTAATTTAATACTAATTATCAATTATATAAATCTAACGGCCGCTGAGGCTCTGTCCTAAATCTCTTAAAAAAGTCGCCTTGGCCGCGCAGTTCGTGCTCTTATTTATGTTAATCGTAAGAGAGCACCTACTAATTCGTCTTACGAACCAAGGGTCTTACTTCGCCTCTTGGCCTAGGCGGCGACTTTTTATATTTTTTCATTTCCGTAATACTTCAGTATTCTGAAGTGATTTAATCTATATTCTCGAGTACAG
>JBBSWB010000068.1:0-21881 GCA_038046465.1 Nanobdellota archaeon | reverse complement strand
CTTTTTTTGGGTAATTTAAGAGTTATTGGTTTATTATTTCTGCTATCAAACCCAAATTTTAAAGACCACACTAAGCGCTGTGTTACTATTTTTTGAGTTACAAATCCGAGTAATTTGGAATTTTTATACACCGGAAGAAGATTAATTTTTTCTTCTGCAAACTTTTTGAATGCAGTAAAAGCAGTATCGTTTTCCCGCAGGCTGCTTAGTTTATCTACAGGAATGGCTAGCTGTTTAATCTTTATCCATTTTTGCGCACTTAAAGAGATTTTATCTAGCTCTTTCAAATCTAAAATCCCAGAAAAATTTTTGCTTTTGACCAAAAAGATTTCTTCTCCGCAATTGACATGCCGTTTAAGAAAATCGGCAAATTTCATCTCTGCATCAACCAGGGAAAAATCCTTAGACAGTAATTCTTTAACCGGTATTTTGATGAGTGCTTCTCTGATGATGACCTGCTCGTAACTTAATCCTGCGGTAAAATAAAGGAACCCGCCCAGGATTACTAACCACCACCCTCCGCCAAAGAAAGAAAGAATCCCGACTATTATCAAAAAAATTCCAAAGAATCGGCCGCCAGCAGCAGCGATGCGCGTAGCTTTTTTAAGATCTTTATAATAAGCATGAAGAATAGCCCGAAATGCTCTGCCTCCGTCTAAAGGGAATCCGGGAATTAAATTAAATCCGGCGAGCATAAAGTTGATCAAATAAAGATAAAAGGTTATTGCCGTTACAATACCATTACTAGTGAAATGGTTGATCGTAAAAAAGACCAACCCCAATAAAATTGAAAATAAAGGTCCGGCAACGGCCATTAAAAATTCTGAACCTGGTTTTAAATCGTCCTCGTGAATGCTGGCCACACCGCCAAAAAAGAATAAAGTAATGCTTTCTACTTTTATTTTTCTTAGTTTGGCAACCAAGGAATGGCTTAGTTCATGTAATAATACTGACAGGAACAGAAACAAAGCAGCCACTATGCCCATTATCCAATAAGAACCGGTACCCAAACTAGCGCAGCCGGGAATTATAGCTGTTGCCAGAAAACCTTCCGTCAATTTACCGGCGCAAAGATTAGGAAAAAAAGAGACCGAGAGATTAAAAGCAAGCAGGGCAAATACAAACCACCACGAGAAATGTAATTGGATATTTATCCCAAACAGGCGGAACAGTTTGATAGAACCTTTGGTAATCGCTTTCATAACCAGAAAGATAAAAGAAGCGCGGTTTAAAAGAGTTTGTTTTCATTTAAGAATGGATATTAAAGAAAAAATTAACCATCAACCCGGGATCTATTTCTTCGCTCTATAAATTTAGCAAGTTCTTGCCGCAGCAGGTGTTCTTGAACATCATATGCAAAGACCGCCGGTATAATATCTCCTAAATAAATTACATGAGTTAAATCTCCTAATTTATGTTGTGGTAAAACCACATGTTTTAAAGCATCCCGAAATTGTCTTCCGCTTTCATTAAAAAACTCCCCGTCGTGAGATACTAAGTATAAAGTAGTCTGAGAATTTGGTCCTTCTCTAATTGCGGACATAATCTGAGGCAAGAAAGGAATCCTTTCGTCTTGTATTACTTCGCTTAAGTCAAAAGACCCTGTTCCATCTAGTTTTAATTCTGGTCTCATAAAAATAGTATCGTAATGTGAGTTAAGTCTATGCATAGCTTCATACCGGCTTGTTGCTATATCTAAATCAAAACCATTTGATATTAAACAATTTCTAACTATTGCTCCAGGTTTTGGAACATCGTCAATCCATAATCCATTCATTCGCATTGTGTATGGTCTTTTAACTACCAGGTTTATAAATCTTTCTTATTTTTACTATTTGAAAGTTAATAAAGTAATTTTCAATAATTATAGTACTAACAAATTTTGGCGAGCCTTAACTTTTTAGAATTAATTATTTTATAACTACCCTTTCACGTTCCCAATCGGCTTCAAAGCAACTACTCGTTTAGTGATTCCGGCTTTTTCTAAAGCATCTACAACTACTTCAATATCTTTGTAGGCTTTCCCGGCCTCTTCGGCTAAACCTTTTGCGGTTACAGCATGAACATAAATTCCGCCTTTTTCCATTTTTTTCTGTAACTCTTCTCCCCTAAATTCGCGGATAGCCGCTGCTCGGCTCATACTTCTTCCTGCTCCGTGTGCGGTAGAGGCAAAAGTTTCTTCAGCACCACCCGTACCTAATAATAAATAAGAACCCGTTTCCATACTTCCGCCCAGGATGATGGGCTGCCCGATTTTTGCATAATTCTTAGGCAACTCTGCTGCCCGGGATGGACCAAAGGCACGCGTTGCTCCTTTTCGATGGACTAATAATTCTTTTTTCTTGCCGTTGATAATATGTGTTTCTAATTTGGCAATATTATGCGCAACATCATACACTAAATTCATTTCCATTTCTTCAGCCGTCTTTCCGAATACGTGACTAAACACATCTCTGATTCGTTGGGTAATTACTTGACGATTGGCAAAAGCCATATTAGCTGCACAGGCCATCGCTTTATAGTAATCCTGCCCTTCGGGAGATTCGAATGGAGCACAAGCTAATTCTTTGTCTAAAATTTCAATGCCGTACTTAGGCATTACTTCTAAGAAAGTTCTCAAATAATCAGTACCGATTTGATGTCCAAACCCTCTGCTTCCGCAATGGACCATAATCACAATCTGTCCTGGTTTATTGATCCCCATAATTTTAGCTGCTTCCGGATCAAAAATATTTTCTGCTTTTACTTCTTGGATTTCTAGATAGTGATTACCTGAACCTAAAGTACCTAATTGATCAAATCCACGTTTAGTAGCTTTATCAGAAACTTTACTAGGATCAGCGCCAGGAATTTTTCCGTGGCTTTCGATATTTTCTAAATCGGCTTCCCAAGCATACCCTTTTTTAACACACCATTGTGCGCCTTCTTTCATTATTTCTTTAAATTCGTCCCGAGAAACTTTTACAAAACCTTTACAGCCTACTCCGGCCGGTACTGCTTTATAGAGTTCGTCAACTAATTGTTTTATTTTAGGCTTAACTTCATCAATGGTTAAATTAGTAGTCATTAAACGCATACCGCAATTTATGTCAAAACCGATTCCGCCCGGAGAAATAACTCCGCCTTGTTTAGGATCAAAAGCGGCTACCCCACCAATGGGAAACCCATATCCCCAATGCCCATCAGGCATACAAAAAGCAAATTTCTGGATTCCTGGAAGCGTAGCTACATTAGTGATTTGTTCAAAAACGCCGGCATCCATGACTTTCATTAATTCTTCATTAGCAATTATTCTAGCTGGAACCCGCATCCCTTTTTTATAAGAAATAGGCAGTTCCCAAACTGTTTCACTGATGCGTTTTAGTTCAGGTGGTGGTCCTATGCGCGGTTCATTCTCCATAATCCTAAAAATAAGCCCATTCTTATTTAAAGGTTTCTTAAGATTAAGCCTATTTAAACTCAAACCTTTTAATTCCACAACTTTTAAAACAACACACATAAAACAAACCCAATTATGCTTACTAAACAAGAATTAGGCAGGCAATTCTTACACCTAACTATTGGTATCGTTACCGTATTATTGATTTACTATGAAATTCTTAGCTCTTTGGCCATTTTTTTATTGATAGTAATAGGAATTTTAGCCAGTTTGCTTAGTAAAAGGGTAAAATTGCCTTTCTTTAGCTTTTTTTTACAGCATTTTGAACGGGAAACTATGCGGAAAAAATTTCCGGGCAAGGGCATGATCTTCTTTTTTATTGGAACTTTATTAGCCCTACAGTTATTTGAACGAGAAATAGCTTTAGCTTCAATCATGGTGTTAGCTTTAGGCGATTCTTTTAGCCACATCTTTGGAGAATGGTTTGGCAAGATTAAAAATATCTTTAACGGGCATAGCAAGAAATTATTGGAAGGCACTTTAGCCGGAACCTTAGTTGGATTTATTGGAGCTTTAGTATTTGTCCCTATTCCCGAAGCTTTCTTGGGCAGTTTAGCAGCAATGATTGCCGAAGTAGTTAAAATTGATTTGAATGACCACACTTTAGATGATAATTTAGTGGTACCATTAGTTGCCGGAACGGCAATGTTTCTGGTTAGGATGTTTATTGTTTGAAAAGAATTGGTTGAGTTTTGTTAAATTTTTATAAGTGGAATATATAATCTTCAAATCATAAAAACTTTAGTAGCGAAGTGTTTATATACCAAAATAAAATACAATTAATAAAATGGGAAAACCAAAGAAAAAGAAGGTAATCGAAGAAGAAGAGGAGCTTTATCCCTCTGAAGAACAAGGAATTCTTCCTGAAGAGCATGGCGAATCCCTTAAACTAGCCATGGAACATGGCGCAGAAGATGAAACTATTGATGAACCTGAAGGCCGAGAAAAATTATTAGAAGATGATGAGATGGAGCCTTGGGAAGAAGGGTTTGCTGAAGGGGCGGATGAAGAAGGGCAATTAGCTAAAGACGCTCTAACTGGAGAACCTTTGGGCGAATTTGATGAAGTTGTAGAAACTGAAATTGATGGAAGAGTTTACCGCTTTGTCAGCAAAAAAAACGCAGAGAAATTCAGAAGGAAAAAAGAATTAGAAGAAATAGAATAAATCTCTAATCAAACTACCATTAAAAAAAATAAGTTTAAAAAAACAAAAATAATTTTATTTATTCTTTTTTATTCATATTGTTTTCTTCGGTCGTTATTGCCTTTGAATTTAGATTTTAACTTATTCTTAGCATTATTAAAGGTTTTTCTTAACGCAGTTTCAAAATCCCAGTCGTCCTCTGCACAAGTGATTATTTGCCCAGGGAATTCAACCCTTAAATGAACCGAATATTTATTTTGTTTCCCTTCTTTACTGTTGTCTTTAATATGCATCACTAACGAAAATTCGTTATGTAATTCCCGTTGCAGCTTAAACGCTTCATTAGAAGCAATTTTTTCTAAAGCAGCTTTTTGTTCTGCATTTAACTTAAGTTCTTTTAATCCGATAAATTGGATGTTAAAATTCTGCGGAATTTTCAAGCTGCCAAAACAACGCAGAACGTTCTTAAGGCTTAATACGCCTTCTATATCTGTCCCATCCATCACTAATACGCTGGTAACATTATTTTTAACCATTAAAACAACCGCTTCAGTAAGGAAAGCATTTTTTCCAATAGTAACTAAGTTATCATTAGTGCTAAAAGTACTTACCGGCAAATTAGCTAAATGAGGCATATCTGGTTCTGCACCCCTGCTGTTAGCCAGTTTAGTGAATTTAGTAGAAAATTCTCGTTTGGGCGTACAGGTTAAATATTTGTTCAGCAAATCATGATAGCTAACTACTCCGTATAATTTACCTGCCTCAAAAATAGGTACCTGATCGATTTTTTCGTCAAACATTATATCTACAACTTTAGATACAGGATCATCTTTGTTGATCTTTTTAGGTTTGAATAGTTTTAAATCAGCTATTTTAAATTGTTTTATTTCAGGCAATTGTATTCCTAATTTAATTAAATCCAAAGCATCAACAACCCCGATAATTTTTTTATCTTTTTCTACAGGAAGAAAAAGAAAGTTACTTTGGTACATCAAATAAGAAGTTTCAATAATATCTGCGTGTGCATTCAATAAAGGTGTTTTTTGAATAAAAGGTTTTATTTTTGTTTTAGTAATATCAATTTTAGTGCCAAGCAATCTTCTTTTTTCGATTAATCCCAGATATTTATCTTTTCTAAAAACTAGTCCTGAACGCATTTCCGACTGTTTTAATTTACCGATTACCGTTGAAAAAGTAGCTTCATCATCAAAAGTCAAAAAATCATCTTTAATTACAGGAGTTATTTCCATATCTTCACCTCTTAAATGCTTTTAATTTTAAGTAATAAATTTAATATTTAATACTTTAAAATTTAATTTTTAATACCCTAAAGTATTTTTCTGGAAGTATTTAAATTATTCTATCATTAAAACCTTTTGTTTTGGGTTCGTATTTGATTTATTTAGAATACTGTCATCTGTTCGTCATCCGTCAGCTGGCGGGCCGTATGCTCGGTTTTTCACTCGCAATCTTTCCGATAAAAAGCCGAATTTTTAGTCGAAAGTGAAAAATTTCTTAATTTTGTGCAAGCAATAGATTTGCCTCGCCTACCTCTTGGCCTTGCCAGCTGACGTTCTCTTGACAGTAGCTTTATTTAGAAAAGTTTATATCGAATACTACTTTTATATATCTAATAACAAAAAGAAAGTTAGGATAAGAAGATGTTAAAAAAGTATCTAAATATTGGTGGGATTTTTTTTTGGATGCTGTTATTTATCCCGTTGAGTTTTATTTTTGGAATATTTACCCAAAATAAAATTCTTACTTTTGTCTTTTCCATTTTAGCAATCATCCCTTTGGCAAGAATCTTGGGATACACTACTAAAGAAATTTCTTTACAGACCAACCCAACTATTGGCGGACTGATTTCAGCTACGTTTGGTAATATTATAGAAGTATTTATTGCTATTTTGGCCTTGCGTGAAGGATTGGTGCGAGTAGTTCAAGCTTCTATTGTAGGTAGCATTATTGGTAACCTTCTTCTTTTAATTGGTTTAAGCATCTTTTTTGGTGGACTTAAATATAAACATCAGAAGTTCAATAACCGAACTGCTAATGTTTCTTCCACCATGCTTATAATTGCAGTTGCGGGAATAACTATCCCCAGCCTGTATTATTTTTTAAATCAAAATAATAGTCATTTAGCTATTTTAAGCGACTCGGTGGCTGTCGTAATGGCTCTCGTTTATGTTGCTGGGCTAATTTTTTCTTTATTCACCCATAAAGATCTTTTTGATGCCAGTGATGAGATTAAAGCTACCCGTAAACGACCGATAATCAGCAAAAAAATCGCCGCATTAATCTTATTTATAGCGACAATTATAGTTGCTTTTGAATCCCATTTCTTAGTTAAAGGCATAGAGGACGTAGCTTTACAGATTGGTATTACTCAAACGTTTATAGGGGTCGTAATAATTGCTATCGTAACTAACATTGCTGAAAAATCCATGGCTATAAATTTTGCTTTAGAAAACAAATTAGATATTTCCTTAGAAATTGGCATGAGCAGCGCGATTCAGATTGCTTTATTTGTAGTGCCCATCTTGGTATTTGTCAGCCAAATTATGGGTTCTACCTTTAATTTGGTTTTTTCCTTGTTTGAAGTTGCGGCTATACTGGTAGCAGTAACGATTATCAATCATCTTGCTGCTGATGGACGCTGCAACTGGTTGGAAGGGGTACAGCTTATTAGTGTATATTTAATTCTGATTGCAGTATTTTATTTTGTATGAACCTACCATTAAATAGTTCTATACCGCTAACAACGATAACCTCTAAAAACATGATTCTAACCGAAAGGTTTATAAATACATTCATCACTTAAGAGTAGTAAGAACATGGCAAATTGGAATAGAACACAATTCCTGGAAATTAGGTTAGCCCTAGATGAAAAAATAAAGTATGATGAAGGGAAGCCCAGTTACATGATTGAATACAAAGGAGAAATGGTTACGTTACCGATTATCCGTCGAGATTCACCAATTATTGGCAGGGTCTGTTTAGGTAAAAATCCTCGGGAAGCATTTTATGTGGGCCCTAATTCTTCAGCCCTAAATGGTTTAAAAGAAGAAGTAAAAGAAAGAGCAGTATACCAAGGTAAAATTAGAAGAGGAAATCTTCTTCCCAGTATTTATGATACGGTAAAAGAACATCTACCTTATGATTCAGCTAAATCGGATGAAATTATATCAAAAAGAGTTAAAACCAAAGACGGCTTAATCTCGCTAGGAGAATTTATTAGAGGGCATGCCGGCGTATGCAGACATCAAGCGGTTGCCTGTGCTGCTTTAATAGAATTACTGGGAAAAGATCCAGAACTCAGAAGCACTAATAATCATCTTAGAGGTAAACCTAGTGTAGATCGAAATGGTTATCCTGGTTTTGGACATGTCTGGACTAGATATACTTCCTATGACGGAGCTATATTTATTTTAGACGTCGCTAAACATTTTTTAGGAACTTTATATTCAGAAGAAACTCAGCGAGAAATTGAAGAAGGTACTCTTTGGCCTTATAATCGTCCAGATGAACCCATTCCGCCGCCCCCACAGGAAAAAACGTTTTTTCAGAGATTATTTGCGAGATGCCGACTTAAACAAATTTGATTGCTTTTTTCAAAAATGTTTTTAAATAAACCAATAAATAGGCTAATAATCGGCTGGTTGAGTTAATTGTCATGAGAAATCCGCCGAAAGCGTCTCATCCCGCCATAAATGGCAGGGCTTGAACAAAGACGCTTTCTTTGATGGGCGAATTTCTGTGACACCAAAGGGCTTAACTCACGCACTAAAGTGCGGAGCTAAGTCCTTTGAGTGTTTAAGATTAACAACAGCAATGTGGGTAGTAGCTTACCTGAAGCTGTTAAAGATATAGTTAAAAAAATAAAAACTTAAACAAACGCGCTAACCAAACGGAAAATACAGCTGACTTAGAACCGGTAAGCGCAGATATGGAGGCTAATTAAAATGGGCTTATACAAACACGTTAGAGAGTTGTGGAAACAACCTAGGGAGAACGAATTATGGCAGGAGCGGTTAATTGCTTGGAGAAAAGAGCCAACCACCACCCGATTAGAACATCCGACCAGAATCGATCGAGCAAGATCTTTAGGATATAAAGCTAAACAAGGTTATGTAGTCGTCAGACAAAGAGTTATCCGTGGTGGACATACTCGACCTCAAATCAAACGAGGAAGAAGACCACGCAGGTCTGGAATTAGGCTTTCTTTAAGAAAAAGTTACCAACAGATTTGTGAAGAAAGAGCACAAAAAAAATTTGCTAACTTAGTCGTACTTAATTCTTACTGGGTTGCTGAAGACGGATATTATTGCTGGTATGAAGTAATTTTAGTCGATCCAGAACATCCAGTCATCAAGTCCGACCCCAAAATCAACTGGATTAGCCAAGGAAAGAACCGCAGTAGGGTCTTCCATGGAAAAACTTCTGCCGGAAGAAAAGGCCGAGGTATGCAAGGCAAAGGCCAAGGCTTTGAGAAAGCTCGACCAAGCAGAAGGGCACATCTAAGAAAGCAATAAACCAAACCAGTTTATTTTTTATTTATTTTTTTATTTAATATTTATCTTATTTACATTTTATTTTATAATTTCATTTAATACTCTTATTTGATATTTTTGTTTAGGATTTTTATTAACCTATTTTTTAGGATAAAGCTAATATCGGCAAAAGCTTTAAATAAGTAAATTCTTTCTTAACAACTAATGTTAAAAAGAGGACAGGTGACTATATTTGTAATAGTAGGTATACTTATTTTAGCAGCAGTTTCTACTGCAATTTATTTTAGCGAATTTAAAACCACGGAAATTCAACGAGAAGAAAAATCAGAGATTGGTTTCATCAAATCTTTTGTAGATAATTGTTTAGAACAAAGTGCTCAAACCGGAATGGCTGAAGTTCTTGCCAAGGGCGGATATTATGAATTTCCTTTAGATTTAAATGTGTTTGAATTCGCGATAGAAGATGAAAACTTGCAGATACCAGTATATTTTCAAAATGAAAAAACAGCATACCCTTCGTTAAATTTTATTGAAACAGAAGTTGCCAAAGCAACTGAAACCGCACTGTTGGATTGTGTTGGAGATTTTAAAAGTTTTCAGGAACAAGGTTATGCCATTGATGCTTATGCTCCAACAATAAAAGTGCAATTTTCAGATAAAACGTTAGTAACTTCAGAATTTCCTCTCACGATTAAAAAAGACGGAAAAGAAACTAAATTAACCTCATTCTCAGCTACTCTTTCATTTAATTTCAAAGAAAAATATAAAATTATGGAAGAATATCTTGCTGAGCAAAAACAAAATCCGGCTGCGTTCCAAATTGGAAAACTTTCTTCTGCTGTTTATGAACAAGAAGATGCCTTTGGCTTTAAACAACTGGGAGAAACTGGTTCAGAAGTATTAGTCGATTTAATTTATGATACAAAATACACAGATGAGCCAATAGTATATAGTTTTGCCTTAAATTTTGATTGGGCAGATTTAAGTCAAGAACAGGAAGGATTAGGATTAGCTGGTCTTAAAACTGAGGAACCAACCTTCCAATTAAAACCCTTATCCGAATGGAATATTAATGCTCCCGGAATCCACGCTCTCCAAGTAGAAGCGATTGGAGAATCTTTATTATTTGAAACTGATTCAGCTAGTCTGCCCATCGACCCGCGAACCGGAATAATCACTGTAAACACCGCTGATTTTCCTAATGACGAATATATTTATTTTATTAAAGTTAGTGATGGATATGGGCGGGAGACCACTAGTTCTTTAATAATCAATGTGAATGTAAATAATGGGTTGCTGCCAGTAATAGAACCCATTGAAAAACAAACCATCAAGGTTGGAGAAGAATTCCAATATAAAGTCAATGTATTAAACACAGGAAATTTATTGCACTTTACCAGCCAAACTTATTTATTTAGTATTGATGAAAAAACCGGAGAAATTAAATTTAAACCCACTCAAGATGATCTGGGCGTTCACACTATTAGAATAGATGTAGAAAATGAATTTGGAAGAACCTGGCAGAGATGGGAATTAGAAGTGGTAAAATAGACTTGAAAAGAAATAATAAAAAAAATAATAAAATAAACTAAGGAACAAATAATAAAATGAGGAAAAAAATAATTTTTGTGGGAATAGTAATGGTTTCTATAATCTTACTTACGATTAACCTTCTTGCCCAAGAACCGGAATCTCCTTCCCAGCAGCCTCTTCCAGAAGATTTTGATTATACTGATCCTGCTGCGGTTAATAGTTTAAATGTAGAAGATTTAGTTACGGCGATTGCTGAAGGTAAGATAACTGATTTATCTATCGTAAATGATAACCAGCTAGCCGCTGCTTTAGGAAAAAATCCTGCGCTAGTCCTTCCTAAACTTCCCGATAATGATCTGGCCAGAGCTTTAACTTCAGATCTAACTTTAATGGACAAAAGTTTTGACATTGCTAAAGAGGTAGTTATCCGAACTGGAAAAGATGCTAATATCTTAAATAATCATCCCGAAGTTAAAGAGAAATTTTTTAGTACTTTTACTGTTACAGACAGTGGCGGAAAAATTAATCATTTAGGTCCTCCGGAAGTATTGGAAGCTATAGCTAGAGGAGAAACACCCGATTTAGGCAAAGTAAAAGTGACTACAGAAGGGGTGCCACCAGAAAAAAGCACCACTTTTACTCTTGGTGCAGTTCCTAATGCTGAATTATTAGAAGATGGTTCATTACGGATAAAAAAAATATCAGAAGATAAATCGATACAAACCGAAACCGTTATTACTGGAGCAGAAGATTTTGCAGTAAAAAAAGATGAAACCGGCAAAGAAGTAATGGTTTTAACCAAGGGGATAGCTACTGTAAAAGGCGAGGTTCCCAAGATAGAAGTTAAAGAAGGAAAAGTAGCTGTTCCAAATATATATAAAAACGGCCATTCTGTTTATGAAGGAACTTTTACGGTTAAATCTACTACCTTAGAAAAATTTGTGGGATTGGAAGAAGGATTATTGATCGAAGGAAAATTTAGTAGTTACGAAAATCATATTCGTCCCGATGGAACTAATGCAAGAGGTGAATCTATTGGAGAGGTAGATGGAATAGTGTTCCAGCCCAAAAAAGAATCTACTAAAAATTTTATTCTTTTAAGTGGGGAAAAAGAAACTACTTTTAAAAAAACTAATGGGGTGAGTTTAACAATAAATTCACCAGAAGGAGTCTATTATACTGAAAATACCGGTTTACCAATCGCAAATTTTTGTAATAGTGCTTTTAGTTGCATAGTAAATAATCCTGGAAGTTCAGGAAATCCAGAATTCAATAAAAGATTGGCCTTTTTAAATGTTCAAAAGGAAGATAAAATTGATGTAAAAACGCCAGTTTATTATGATCACCTAGAAGTCTTAGATCAAAAAAACGGAGAGGTTTCTATTTCTTCCGTAGACAAATCGACTGGAAAAACACTAAGTAAAACTACCTTATTTGCCGGCGGAGATATTGTCCTTGAAGGCAAAATGCAATCTACTAAAGCCGGGCGGTTTGATGTAACTTATAAAACCTGTGAAGAGGGCGATTATACTCATTGCGAACAGACCTTGCACCATTGGTCTTCTAATCATTACTTAGCAGATCAAACTTATTTTAATAAACCAACGGATCATTTTTTAACTTGTACTGTTGGAGTAGACTGCGAAAGACAATTTGCAGAAAATTTTGGCAGAATCATTCCGCCAAATGCAAAAACTGTTTCTACAACTGTAATTGTAGCTGGTGACAATACCTATACTGCCCGTTCACTTCAAACTTATTGCAGAACAAAAGGGGGCTGTTATATTTTTAATAGTAGAGATGTCCCTCCAACCACCGACAGTAAAAATATAGTTATAACTGGACACCATGGACCATTCGATACGCATTTATACCGAAATGGGGTAAGCAATACCGGAAAGATGGATGAAATTGAATTTAATTGTGAAACTGGTTTTTCGCCTTTTGGTTGTCTGCCAGAACAAAATCAAGAAAAACCAGTAGAAACTATTACTTTCAGTGCTTGTAATACAGCTCTTTCGGGAGAAAACGCGGTTACTAAAGCCCTTTCTAAAAAATATCCCCAGACAAAATCTATCCAAGGGGCTTACGGAAAAGCTCCAATAAATGAAGATATATTGACTATTCCTACAACCGAAGAAGAAAGAAGACAACAAGCTAGGGAATGGGGTAAGAACAGACGGGCTTGGCTAGTTAAACAGGAAGATGAAAGTTGGAGTTTAACTGACGGGAAGGTTGAAATGGATTCTAAACCAGCCGTTCACGATTGGCAGATAACTTAAGATTATTTTAAAAATTTATGAAAACATATCAAACCAAACTTAAGAAAAGCACGTTAGACAGTTCTATCGGGATTATTAGAATAAAAACTGGTGATCTTCAAACCTATGAAAAAACTGCTACTTCTTGGAAAAAAACAAACAAAGCTTTCCCCCGCCTACAAACCGTAGTTAAATTATTCAAAGCAAATAAAAAGTTTAAAGTATTGATTGACAAAAAAAATCCTGCTTTTTTAAAAGGGCAGCTTTCTCCAGAAGGCCAGCCGCAAGGAGCACGAATCAATATTCTTCCCGACGGAAAAATAATCGACAAGGCTTATTCTCTGTTTGCTGAAGACCTTACTATTCACGATCAGGATACTGAAGACCACTGGGATGTATTGTATAAAAATAAAGGCGGAACTTATTCTTATTGTTATGATTTAGAAAAGAAAAGATTACATCGGAATAAAAAATACCAAACCGTAAAAGAATTTGATAAATGTTATCCTCTGCTTACCCGAAAGGTCGATTTGGCTCTTAAAGATGAAAAAGATAATCTAGCTGTGCCTATGTACACCTTGCTTAAAACATATATGCGCGTAGGAAATGAAATATATTATAAAACTCATGGGCACAAAGGGTTAACTACACTTAAGAAAAAAGATATTACTATTTCAGGAAATAAAGTAACTTTTAATTATATCGCTAAAGACGGCGTACCCAGAATTATAACCTTGCCGTTTCCTAAGATTTATGTTCAGCGCCTAAAAAAAATACTTCAGCCTTTAAAACAGACCGATTTTGTTTTTACTGCTAATCAAAAAGGCCCTTCAGGGCATCCTTTAAGAGAAGAACATTTTAAAAAAGCATTTAAGACTTATTGCGGTCGGGAATTTTACCCCCACATTGTCCGTTCCCATTTTGCGACCACTAAAGTTAAAGAGTTTCTTAAAGGAAAAAGAAAAATACACAAAGCAGAAGTGGAAAAATTATTTTTATCCATTGCTGCAGAACTGGGGCATAAAAAATTTGTTAAAAAAGAACACCTTTGGAAAGATAATTATACTGTAACTATAAACCATTACGTTCAGCCAGAACTAATTGAAAAAATAAAACAGATCACTATAAAATGAGGGGATGGTAAAAAATGAAAATACAAATAATTAATTTTGTTGTGCTGTTGGCACTTTTAATCGTATTATGTGGGTGTACTCCTATCGAAAAAGATAATCTTGGAGAAAATAATTTGACTGGTGTTGGAGTTAGTTTAGGTGACGATAGTGCCGGTACTCCTAAAGATGAAACCGCTGGAACTGCTGCGGAAGCGCCGAAAACTGAAATTACTGGCGAAGAACCAACCCCGACCGAAGCGATTATTACCGGATCCTGTACTCCTGGCTGGAAATGTATTAGTTCAGAATATAAAGCCTATCTAAATGCGGATTGCACTTTCGGAGAAAGAAAAAGATGCACCTTAAGATGTGCTGATAACGATTGTGTAGCCGGAAATGTTTGTACCACTGGAATTAAATGTATAGATGTGCGTACTAAAGGATTCCAGCAGGAAGACTGTTCTTGGACTAACCGAGTTAATTGTGATTATGGTTGTGAAAATAATGTGTGTATTTCCAGCTTAGCAAATGCTTCAGCTGCTTCAACAACGGCTGAAACTGCTGCATCTTCAACAGCAGCAGCAACTCCGGTTGCCGGAGCAGTTGTGACTCATCCCGAGCTAAAATTAAGCGAAGTTCAAGAAGTTACTATCGGCGGTCTTAAATACGATTTAGCTATTTCTGTCTTAGAAGCAGACCAGGTAAAAATAAGATTAAATACCCAAAAAAGTGATTGGATAAGCGAGAAAGGAAGTTTTAGATTTGGTAACGGCATAACTATTACTATTTATGATATTTATTACCAAACCTTTTCTGGCGGAAAGATGGGCGTTAGTTATAGTATAGGATAAAAAAATAAAGAAAAAGAATGAGCTCACTCTTAAAAAGAGCTTAAGAACTACTTTAAAAGCAATAAACAAGTAACATTTAAATAAAGATTTCTATTTATATTTAATCATGCCAAAAAGAGGACAGATAACTGTTTTTGTAATAGTAGGTATACTTATTTTAGCTACAATCTTTGTAGCAGTTTATTATAGTCAGCTTAACACGATTAAACCACAAAAACAACCGGAAATAAGTTATCTTAAATCGTATGTAGAAAATTGTCTGGAAAGAAGTACCGTAGAAGGAATGTATCAAGTATTTGCGCAAGGAGGTTATTATGAATTCCCGGTGGATGTACAAATATTTGAATTTACAGAAGAAGATGAAAAATTACAAGTGCCAGTATATTTCCAAAATGAAAAAGCATACCTGCCGGCATTAGAGATTATAGAAAAAGAAGTAGCTAAAGCGACCGAACAAGAGTTGCTTAACTGTACTGGACAATTTAAAAGTTTTGAAAAGCAAGGATATATCATTAGTGTAAAGCAGCAGCCTACAATAGAAGTAAGATTTACTGATAGAACGACGATAAATTTAATATATCCTCTTGCCATTGTAAAAGGAGAAGAAAAATCGGAAATAAAACAATTTTCAGTAGTTATTCCATTTAATTTTAAAGAAAAATATGAAATGGTAAATAATTATCTTCGGGAGCAGGAAAAAGATCCAAAATCATTCTTAATGGGAGAACTTTCTTTTCTTGCTTATGAAAAAGATTTTAATTTTGGGTTTAAGCAGAGTGGAGATGCCGGTTCTGAAATATTAGTTGAGTTGTCGTACGACGAAAAATTAAAAGAAGAACCTTTATTGTATAATTTTGCATTGTTTTATGGTTGGATACCTAGAACTGAAGAATCGCCAGAAATAAGTGAACCTTCTTTTCAGCTAATGGAGATGCCTGATTGGAATATTGCCGAACCGGGAATTTATACTTATCAGGTAAACGCAGCAGGAGAAGGGCTAATTTTTGAAACTGATTCAGCTAGTCTGCCCATCGATCCGCGAACCGGAATGATTACCCTAAATACTGCTGACTTCCTCAATGATGAATATATTTATTATGTTAAAGTTTCAGATAAATTTAACCAGTCGGTAATGAGGCCTTTGTTTATCAATCTTAATGCAAACGATGGAAGATTGCCGGTTATTGAGCCCATAGAAAAACAAACTGTTAAAGTTGGACAAGACTTTTATTATAAAGTAAACCTTTTAAACAATAAACATGAATTATTTTTATTCGCCAGCGAAACTTATTTGTTTCAGATTGATAAAAAAACAGGAGAGATTAAATTTATGCCTATTGCAACAGATCTTGGTGTTCATACTGTGAGAGTAGATGTTGAAAATGAATATGGGAGAACCTGGCAACGCTGGGAATTAGAAGTGGTAAAATAACAAAATGAGAAAAAAGATTATCGTTGCCGGATTTATTTTAATGTTAATATTTATTTCAGTATTCGGTCAGGCGCCAGATGAAGAACAACTAGAAAAAAACACCGAAATGGATTATACTGATCCAGCTGCGGTCAACGGATTAAGTCCGCAGGATTTAATTACCGCAATTGAACAGGGAAAAATTAAAGATTTGTCCGTCGTGAATGACCAAAACCTGGTTGCTGCTCTTAGTAATAAATTATCTTTGATTGATAAAAATTCAAATGTGCTTGATGAATTAAACAAAAGAACGCAAAACAGCCCGGCAATTCTTAATGAACATACAGAAATAAAAAAAGAATGGTTTGGCCATTATAGCATTACCGATGAAGGGGCAGGAATAGAAAATTTTGACGGAATTAACGTAAAAACTTCAGGACCCAAAAGCACCACTTTTGCTCTTGAAGGGGTATCTGGAGCTAAAGTATTGCAGGATGGTTCACTGGTAATAAAAAATGCTATAATCAGCGGCACCACCGGTTTTTCCCAAAAAAAAGAAGGAGACCTTGTAGCAGGATATGAGGTCCAAGGAGGAACGGTGTTGTTAAACCAAGACGCCGCAGAAAAAGAAATTATTCCGTTTAATGTAAAAGAAGGAGAAGTTAAAATAATCAAAAAAAACATGCTTATTATTTACGCCGGTTCATTTTCATACGCGCCGGAATATAATTTAAATTTTAAACAGATAGGACCATTCGAATATCAAGATTATGAGATCGGGTCCTTAGTTCAAGGAACATTTACCCGCCAGGTTGTAAATACAAAAATGATGGATGACCAGTTAAATCCGATTACCGTTTCTTCGATGAAAGTTGAAGGAGCGATCTTTCAACAACAAGAATTTTCTTCAAACGAAATGATCTTTGTTGGAAACACCAAAATAATCAAAACGGATGGAACTTTCATTTCAGTTGAAGCGGAAAAAACTTATTACACCGAAAAATTAAGCCGCAGCGCAGCTTCGTTTTGTAAACGGGAGTATAGTTGTGTTGTTAATACTCCAACGACGTCATCCCTTCTGCATGGCGCGGGATATAGAGATCGGTTAGCGTTCATAAATGTCCAAGATAATGATAAAATTTTAGTTAAAACCCCAGTTTACTTTAATCACGTTGAGGTAATCGACCAGCAAAACGGACTCGTTACCTTTCAATCTGTAGATAACCAAGGTAAATTAAATGCCGAGGTTGTTGCAGAAGGGGGACACAGCCCAAAATTAACTGGTGGTAAACTTGAAAATATTAAAACAGGAAGATTTGATGTGATGTTAGATATTGAAACTTGCCAGGATTCAGACTGCAAGAAAGAAACTGTTGTACATCATTGGTCTTCAAATAAATTTCAGAAAGATAAATCCTATTTTTATAAACCCAGAGACCACTTTGTAACTTGTGCAGCGGAAGATTGTGAAGAAGAATTTGCTAAAGCTTTTGGCGTTGTAATCGCTCCTAAAGACCCATCTAAAAAACCATCCACCACCGTTATAGTTGGTGGTGATAATGCTTATACACCAAAAAGCCTAATTAATTATTGCAAAACGGAAGGCTGCTACATTGTAAATAGCAGAGACACTCCCCCAACTACGACAAGTTCAAATTTAATAATAACTGGGCACCATTTCAAAGATACGGATTATGTATGGAGGGATCCAGAAGAAGTTTTTGGAGACCACCAGCCCATAGATATACTTTATTTTGGCGATCGTCCATATAGCTCCCCTTTTGATTCTTTGCCAAAAGAAGACCCAAATAACCCCATAAGAAAAATTGCATTTAGTGCCTGTAACACCGCAGTTCCCGAAGGTTATAATGGATTTGAAAAACTTCAAGAGAAATATAAAAACTTAAACAGCATTCAAGGGTGGAACGGCCAAGCTATTTTTAAAGAAGGAATTAAAAGTTTACCAGAGACTTCAGAAGAAAGAGCTAAGCAAGCAACGGGGAGCCTAAGCAGTAAAGAATTACCTTATGGCGGCAAGGGAGAAAGAAGTTGGTACTATCCTTCTTGTGAATATGGCTCTTATTGTTCTTGGTGGTGGACTAATGGAAGAGGAAAAAATATCAAATTATCATCAATGTCCAGCACTGCCTCTTCAGCAGTTTCAGCTCCTCAAGGTTAAGGTTTAATTGTTATGGTTGTATTTGGTATTTTATTATTACATCCGGTTTTATAAAAATCAAAAATTTCGTCAATTGCATCATTATTAAAAGCAATGCAACCGAGGGTCCAATCACGCCGATTAGCGCCGCCGCCATGTAACTCCACTAATCCACCTAAGCGGGTGTTTTGGTCTGGCTCTCTGCATTGTTTAATTGAAGCTAAAATAGAATAATACTGCTGATTACTAAGTAAACCAGAGTTAAGTCCTTGCTCTGCATCATGCAAATTTGGATAAGCTAACCTAAGTGATTTATGAAAACGACTCTGATATTTAAGTTTTACAAAATATTCTCCTTCCGGCATCTTCCCGTCGCCTACTTCTAATTTAGGTCCAACTGGATTTGTACCTAAAGCAATTTGGTATTCTTTCAGAGGAACGTCATCGCAGTAAAGGCGGGCAAACCTAGCCGATTTATACGCGACTATTTTTCGTTGTTCTTTATTTTGACAGTGTGCATCAATTAAATCTTGCAAAGGCTTACCATTATTAAGAAAACTGGTTTTTTTCCCGTTTCTGTTAAAACTAGGAGTACCAGAAGTATCAAATGTAGGTGATAATACTGAGTTGCCTATTCTAGCTTTATCTGAATCTAGACCAATTTTATTTAAATTAGACTTGGGTTTTTGCTCTGCGGATTGAGAGGCAACGTCCGTAGCTATTAAATTAGGGGTATTAGCTGCTGTAGCATAACAGTTTGCTGAAGCGAGCGCCAATCCGCCTAATAAGATTAATTCTTTTTTAGTAACCATTTTTACTATTAATTTGCTTCTTTATTTAAAAACCTTTTGCTTATTTCTTACTATCTGGTGGTAAATACTCTTGGCTAGCCAGTTAAGTTAATAAATAACCCAAATTCATGCACCCAATAATGAAAAAATACTTTTTTCTGATTTTAACAGCTATTATCGCTCTGTCGCTTGCTTTTCTTTGCTTGAGCAACTTGGAATTAGATCTGTTTACAGGAATGATTTCCGGCAATGATAAACTTTCAAATATAAATGATTATATTATAGACGAAGGAAACATTCAAATCTTTTTCTGTCCCAGAGAAAATTGTGAAACCGCTTTTGTAAAATTCCTAGATTCAGCAGAAACATCCATTCATTGCGCTTTATTTGACGTCGGTTTAGATTCCGTACAGAAAAAATTATTGGAAAAAGCAGAACAGGAATCGTTGGAAGTGCAAATTGTTACTGACGACCAATATTTAAAAAAGTTTGATTATCCTTTTGTTAAAGCGGATTCTGGTGGATTAATGCACAATAAATTCTGCATAATTGATGGAAAGAAAATCTCTACTGGTTCGATGAATCCAACCGATAACTGTGCAAATAAAAACAATAATAATTTACTGCTGATAGATTCAAACCTTCTGACACAAAATTATGAACGGGAGTTTCAGGAGATGTGGAATGGTCAATTTAAGAAAGGCGAACCAGTTACAACTCCCAAACTGCTCTTAGGCAGCATCCTCGTTCAAAATTATTTCTGCCCGGAAGACCATTGTGCTTACCGTGTTGAAGAAGAATTAAAAAAAGCAGAGAAATCAATTTATTTTATGACTTTTTCGTTTACCAATGAAGGGATTGCTAATGTCCTGTTATTAAAAAATCTTGATGGAATTTTTATCCAAGGAGTTATGGAAGCGCGGCAAATAAGTGAATATTCGCAGTTTGAACGGCTGCTAAACAATAACATAAATGTAATTAAAGACATGAACAAAAATAATATGCACCATAAGGTGTTTATCGTCGATGAAGAAACGATAATTACTGGTTCTTTTAACCCTACTGGCGGTGGTGACACCAGTAATGATGAAAATATTTTAATCATTAAAGATAAAGAAATTGCTAACAGATATTTGAAAGAATTTGAATTACTAAGAATGGAAGCACAAGGTTAAGATCGCTTAATAAATCTTATACCCAGTATAATTCACCCCAAATTATCTAAAATCTCGTGTGCATTAGTTGTACTTAAATACTCTGTAAATTCCCTATTTTCCTTATTCAATAACAGCTGCATTTTTAACGACTTCCTCTCTTCCTCGCTTACTCTGGCCAGCTTATCTGCAAGAATCAGCCCGTAAGGATAGCCCAAAAATAAAGGATCGGAACTGCCGTTGACTAAAAAAGGTAAGATTTCTAAATTGCCCTGAAATCTGAAAACATGCTTAGCCCGAGGATGCAGCTTGACAAAAGAATTATTGTTGTCTGCAAGATAGCTCCAAGCCTGCTGAAAAGAACTTAATTTCTGTAAAAGAACCGCAGGATTATTGCCGCAGGTCGTAAACAAAGAACAAGTTTTAGCTAAAGCAGCAACGTTTTTCCCTAAGCCAGCCATATATTTCTCCTCATTTTTTAAAGTAATCTCTAAAGTTCCGTCAAGCAAGACATAATCGGTTTTAATCTTCTGAGCCAATTTTAATTCTGCAAATCTTCTGGCCATGCCGGCCACTTTAGATATTGGCCCGCGTTCATTTCCTGATTTGATAGATGAATCATAAGAAGAAACAAGTAGATCTGCTTCCTCTATTAAATCACTTCCAAAGACTTTTCCTTCATACCAAATTTCTCCATTCCGGTAAACGGCTGTTGTCAAAACATAGAATTCATGCTTAAATGAATCTAATTTCTTAGAGCTTTTCATCACCTGGGCAAAAACACGAATAAAACTTAAGCTAAGATTTCCACCGGAAAGAATTTCTGCCTGTCCGCCGTCAACAAAAGCTATCGTCTTTTCTTCCGCAGAACTGTTTACTTCCTGAAAATTCTCCCGAATAACAGGAATAACTTTATTATTTAAAATCAGATTATCTGTCAGGAAAAAAACTTTTAATTTTTCTCGTAGGTGACGGGAAATTTCCGGAAGCATAAACTTTATTTTAAAAGAAAGAGATTATTAATCTTTATATTCCCAAGAAGATAAAAAAAATAATTAAAAAATAAGCCCCTGGTGAGATTTGAACTCACGACCTTTACCTTTCTGTTGTTTGTTACAAACTTATCACAAACATACCAAGGTAACGCCATTTTGCGCTACACGTAAACCTTTGCTTACGCAAAGTACCGCTAGGCCACAGGGGCATATGGTGCGGGGGAAGGGACTTTCAGCAGTAATCTTTTTCATTAAATTACTGGCCTTTGAACCCTCGAACCCACTAAGAGACAGGATAACTTATGAACCGCTTTGATTTAACTAAGCCAACTTAAGTCCTGCGCATTTGACCAGACTTTGCTACCCCCGCGAGCAGCACACAAAAGTTTCCTTTTGCATCCATTCTTCAGCAAGTCTAGCGCAGGTGTCTTTTGTTTAGTGGGTTTGAATAAAAATAAAGAGCTTATTTATAAATCTTCTTTTTTAAAGTTTAACAAATTTAGAAAGATTAAAAAGAC
>JBBSWB010000067.1:0-24194 GCA_038046465.1 Nanobdellota archaeon | reverse complement strand
AAAAAGTGAGTGATTTGAGAAATGTATCACTCATAAAACGGATAGTGCCTTTATTCCATAACACTTATAAAATATGTTCTTAAAAAGCTATTTTCTAAGAGTCGTATCAGAATCTAATAAGCACGAGGTTAAAGAATATGAATATTTTACTTACAGCTAAACAAAGGGGGTCTGTAAATGTGCTTGCACCAGTTGCCAGAGAATTATTTCAACGGGGGCATGACGCCACCATTTACGCTACTGGGAATGAAATAGAAGCTGCTGGTTTTTCAGAGTTGGAATATAAACATATTCATCCTGCTGACAGTGATTATTCTAAATTAGTTAAAAATTATGATGCCGTTGTGGTCGGACTTTCCGGTTACGATACGTCCGATGGTCATTTTCTGAGGGCAGCCAATTCAGCAGGAATACCTACTGTAGCTGTTCAAGACCAAAATAGCAATTATCTAGAAAGATTGGGAGTTAATCCTGCTGATCTTCCTACGTTGTTAGCTTTAATGAGCGATGATTGTGTAAAAACAGCAAGGAAAGAACTTGGCGGTGAAATGGGTGAAGAGGCTGGCAAGAGAAGCAGAGTTGTAGGCTGGACCGCTTTTGATAATTACGCAAAAATGCGAGAAGATTTTACTGATGAAAGTAGGGTTAAATTATTAGCAGAAGTTGGAATTAATCCAGAAAATCCAGTTTACGTGCATTTCACTCAAACCATACACCCAAATACTGTTTATATGGCAAAAGTGAATAGGCTTTTTGGACAAAAAGTGAGAGATTTCTTATATGAACTGGGAGTTACACAATTTACATTTGAAGCCGCTTCCGATTCGGGATTGAAGTTAGTGGTAAAGCCGCACCCGGGTGAAGAATTTGATAGAAATTATACTAAAGAATTAGCTAACCGCCACGGCTTTACATTTATTCCTGCAAGAGGATGCAATACACAACAATTAATGTTAGCTGCTTACTCTGTTACCGCAGGAAGAAGCACGTGTTTGACAGAATCCACCCTTCTTGATCGAAATACCGGCGGGTTAATCCCAGATCTGGGGGAGGAATGGGTTAGTCCATTTTCACCACTCGCATTGGGAGCAATCCCTTATGCCCAAAATTGGGAAGGAATAAAAAACATTTTAGAACAAGTCACTTCAAAAGACGAAGAAATTGTTCGCAAGCTCGCTGAAGACAGAAAAAAGTTTTCAGTTGATGGAAAAGCAAGTAAAAGATTAGCGGATTTAGTTGAAAGTTTAATCTAAAATTAATTTTAATTTTTATTCTTTTTTCTTTTACTACCAAGCTATATTTTTTCTCTTTCTTTTAGACCATTTTATTTTTACTTTTTCCGCTCTATTTCAAGCCTATTCCAGCACAACCTTTATAAATGAACCAAACATACTAAATACGATGTGTAAAAAGAGGTACAAAGTAGATGTAGATAGATGTATTTCTGGTACTTTTTTAAGCCAAAAAAAGCAAGTTACTGTTTTAAGCAAGAAAGGGCACTTAAGTAAAAAAGGGCAGGTTACTATTTTTATTATTTTAGGTATCTTGCTGCTGCTGGCTTTATTCTTGACCGTTCTTATCAAACAAGAGTTGGTTACTTTTAATCCGGAAGAAATTATTCCAACTGAAAAAGGAAAAATTGGAAAATATATTACTGCTTGTATTGAAGAAGTAGGAAACGACGCTCTGTTCAAAATCGGAGTGCAAGGCGGTTATATCGAACTGCCTGCCGAAATTGCTAGTAATAAAAATTTACATTTACAGGTTTCTCCCATGAATAAAGTCCCTTATTGGGCTTATGGTCAAACTTTAAACATTCCTTCTATAGATGAAATTAAGATTAGAATTGATAATTATTTGGAAGAAAATGTACGCACTTGTTTATTTGAAAATGAAGCCTTCCAAGAACAATACGATCTGATTGAAAAAAGCGAATTAACTGCTGATACGGAGATTACCCAAAATAAAGTTCTGTTTAATCTACATTGGGATGTGGAAATTAAAAACAAAGCGGGGGAAGTTATTACTGAAGTGATCAACCATGAAGCAGAATCCCCAATTAAATTAAAACAAGCATATGAAGTTGCTAGAACTATTGTTGAAAAAGAAATGAGTACGTTAAAGTTAGAAGATATTACCCAAGATTTGATTGCTTTAGAACACCCTGACGTCCCGGTTGCCGGAATGGAAATCCGCTGTGATAAAAAAACTTGGGATGTACTTAAAGTTAAACAAACCCTTTTAGAATTATTAAGAATTAATCTTCGCGAATTAAGAATTGCCGGCACCGATTATGTGGAATTTCCTAAAGAGTTAACTTATTACCAGAATCATTACATCTGGGATGTGGGCGAAGATTTTGATTATCCACAAATAAGTACTAATTTTAATTTTGATGAACGATATCCCCTGGTTTTTTCAGTAACGCCTTTAGCAGGAGCAGCTATGACTAGTTCTCAATTAGGGGGAAGCGGTTTACTGTCCTTCCTGTGTATTCAAACCTGGAAATTTACTTACGATTTAGTTTATCCTGTTTTAGTAAAAGTAAAAGACGAAACTACGGGCTATAATTTTAATATTGCTTTCACAGTCCATTTAACTCGTAATTTACCCGACCGGGGCGAAATTGCTGCCCGGCCTTCTTATTTTGTAACTTCAGACACCAATGAAAATTTTTGTGGAGTTCGAGAAATCCCCATGACCGTATATACCTATGAATTAGTTGAAAATGAAAATACGGGTGTATATAATCGCGAACCTTTGGAAGGAGTAGATACTAGTTTTATTTGTCTTAAATATAAATGTGAAATTGGACAAACTGTTTATGATTTCGCCGGTCTGGGGCCTGTAGCTGCTTATACTATGAATTTCCCTTATTGCATTGGCGGAATTTTGCGCGGAGAAAAAGCAGGATATAAAGAAGGTTGGGAAAGGGTAGTAACTACTGCCGGTAAGACAGTAGAATTAGATTTAGTCCCTACTTTTGATTTGCCCGTAAATAAAATAAAAATTATGAAGCACGAATTTACTGACCAAAACAATATCGGTCCAGCAAAAGAGTTGGATGCGCAGGAAGTAGCTTTGCTTAAATTTACTTTTAAGAAAAAAGATGATCCGGCTGCTCTTCCGTTCCACGAAGTTACAGCTACTAAATCCAAAACAGTTGATGAGCAGGTAGCTGAAGAAGACAAAGTTAAACTATTGGCCAAAGCAGACTTTACTTATGATGTAGAAATTACCGTTTTAGATGAAAAAAATTTTATCGGCGGTTATAAAGGCACTTGGACCGTACCTTGGGATGAATTAGCCAATGCTGAGGAAATCGTTTTCCATATCGCTAGCCGCGATAAAGTCAGTGAAGAAAAAATGTTCGAGCTGATGTTAAAGTTAGGAGAATTTAGTAAATCAGTGCCCGCTCCAGAAATAAACACCTAAAATCAAAATAAATTCAAAATATGAACTCAACAAAATTATGGAAGCAATAAAAAAATTAGATAGCAATAAAAAAATAGGACAAAAATTAGCCATTAAAGTTTTAACTATCTTAGTTTTAGTTCTGTTTGTAAACCTTCCCGTAGTCAGCGCTTTAGAAATTTCTAATGTAAGAGTAGAAAGTCTGTCAGAAACCACTGCAGAAATAAAATGGGCTACTGACGAGCCTGCTGATAGTTTCTTAAATTATGGAACCGACCAAGAAAAATTAGCTACGCTTGGTGACGCTAGCCAAGTTACTGAACATAAAATTTCTTTAAGCAATCTTATTTCTAAAACAGTTTATTATTTTAGTGTAAAAAGCAACGATGTGATCAATGACAACTCTGGAAATTTATATTCCTTTTCTACTCCTGCACCGGACACCACTGCTCCAGAGTTAGCTGTAGAAATTCCGACGGTCATTCAAGGAAATAGATTAAGTCTTACCGGCAGCACCGAAGTAGGCGCAACAGTCAATCTATACTTAGATGGTTTATTGACTTCAAGCACTATCGCAGAATCTAAATCAGCTACTGAAACAACTGAGTCTGCAGAAAAGGTTGCAGAAAATTTAGATGGAACCTTTGCCTTTTCTAATGTTGCGCTTATTAACAATAAACCAACCACTATCAAAGTAGAAGCAGTTGATGCAGCTGGAAACAAAGTAATCGCCGAAGGAACCACCTTTGCCGACACCAATAAGCCGCAATTAACTTTAGCTTCCATACCGGAAATACTTAAGGTAAATAGCTTTGAATTGAAAGGCAGTTTTTCTGAAGATTGTTCTTTTGAGATTTTTGTAAATGAAAAATCAGTAGCCAAAGCAGAGGGAACAACTATTCAAGAAGAAGTTCATTTGGAAGAAGGAAAGAATCTTATTAAAATCATATTTAAAGATGCTGCCGGTTGGGAAGCAACAATTGAAAAAGAAGTATATTCTGATACCCGCCCGCCCACAGTTAGTTTTGATTTTGCTAAAGGCAAAGAATATTATCAAGGCCGAGCAAAAACAGATATCAGCGGAGAGACGGAAGCAGGTGCCACAGTTTATCTATTTGTTTACCGACCTTTAGGTTATGATTTCTCACCTAAATTTGATAAAGCCTGGGAAACCACCACTGCTAATGAAAAAGGCGAATTTTCATTTACCGATGTAAATTTAGAAAGTCAGCCCATTCAATTAGAAAATTTAGCGCCGAAAGAAGTGCCCTCCGGATTACAGCAGGAAACTATTTTTAAAATAGAATCCCTTTCGACCAGAGATAAATACACTTATTACGTTTATGTTATTGCTGAAGACAAAAGTGGTAAATCTGCACACCAAAAAAAGATTGTAACGGTCAATACTTGTTATTCTGCAGATTCAGATTTCTTAGTTAATTCTTTATTTCAATTTCAAGCACCCCTGCGTTTAAATCCCACTTTATTAGATGAAGGGCGGGAAACTTTTACCGCAGCCTTTAACTTAACCTACCGGGGAAAAGGGGTTTCTTTAGTTGGAGAGGAATCTTTTAAAATCCAAAATGTTCAATTTGAACTAGCCTGTACTCAAGGGATGATCGATGATGAAAAAACTAAGTTGGGGTGTAATATTTTCCCGACCAATCCCCGGAAAACTCCTAACGGAGATTTAACTGCTTGGTATTTATCCGATAATCTGTACAGCGCAGAGAAATTTAGCGACAATAAAGAAGATTTCTGGAACGAATTCAAAAAAAGAAGAATTGTTTTCCCATTAAAAATAAAAATATCCTACCGAGAAAATTTGGGTGGCGGGCAATGGAGTGAAGCAAAAACCCAGATTTCCTGTAATGATTTAACCTATTTAGTTGATATCCCGGTTGAAAGCGAGAAAATGATTCCAGACTTCATTGCTGAAGAAGGCTTAGATGCAGTAACCTGGACCATTGATAAAATCGATATTGTTTTACCTTATCTAGAAAAAGCTATTTTAATAGTCGGTATCGGTTGGGTAACTTCCTTTTTGGGCCGAATGGTTACCAGATATTCTCGAATGGTTACCTCTAAATTAGAAGTTTATTTTACCAAAGGCAATTCTGATGGAGAGAAATGCCCGGCTGATCAAGAAAAATATTATTTAGAAAGCACCATCAAACATTGGATAGAATTAGAAAGCAAAGCAGGGGGAGAATTTAGTGCAGTTGGATTACGTGAAGATTGGCGGGACATGGATAAATCCTTAGACAAATTATGCCCAATGACTGCTAATCTCTGGAAAGCAGAAGCAGTTTTAGACCAAACTTATCGCTGGACTGGTGATAGAGTATTATGCAGGGCGGTTCCAGCAGGATGGACTTCAACCAAAGAAAAGTATGAAGTAGAAACAGTAATCATGGAACAGAATCAATGTACCGCTTCCAGCCGAGGGGTGCCTTTACAGGAGATAGAAGATTGCGGCACCTTAATTAAAGAAAATGAAAATATTGCTCAACGAAATGATAAAGCAGCCAGCTTAATTAAAGGCGGCTCTTTTACTTGTTATCGAAATAATAATTTTTTATACACGGTTAATCCTGCAGATCAGGAATCGGCCTTAAGCGGAGAAGGAAGAGTTCTTAAATTAGAATTAGTGCATGATTTCGGTTTAACTTTGAAACAGGCCGAGTTATACGCCGGGCAGGGAAATTTACTTGCTTATCAGCCCAGAAATTCAGACCAATTTATTATTGCTCAAGATAAAACTTGTAAAGATGCCTGTCAAAACCGAAGAAAACCAGGATACCGGGCTTATACAGAGCGGGGCGTACAAAATCTAGACAGCCAGGGAAAAGCAGGTTCGTATGGTTGTTTCCGAGAAGCCAGAGATATTAAATCTGGAAAAGATATCTTAATCGGGGCAACCCTTAATGATTTAGTAACCACCAAACAATTTTCTGCCGGTTACACCAAAGATTGTTTTGTCGATTTAGAATCTAACTCAGGAAATTATATTCAGAAAAAAGTAGATTCAACGACGGGAACTACGGGAATGCTGCAATGTGTTTGCACTCTCGATGAAGAAGAAACCGGGAAGTATGTTGGTGTACGTGAAGCCATGAAAGAAACCGCTGGAGGTGTTTCCGAAGATTGGAGTTATCAACAGGACCAAGTTTTTGTAAGTACCAATCATCGCTTTGGAACTTATTATCCAGAATGGCGTTATTATTCCGGCCGAGATTTCTCTTCTGCCTTTGGTGCAGATGCTCTTCCGGATTATTTAAGTGCAACTAAACAAGTTGCTACGGTAAGCCCTAATACCCAATTCTTAGGAGCTTATCAAACTATCTGCCTTTCCAGAATCCGTGCGCAGTTAGTTACTTTAAAAAGTATTTTAGAAGGATTAAGAAATTGCATCCAAGAAGCTAAAGTTACGGGAATCAGAGATGCAGGGGTATGTAAAACTATTTTCACTCAGCAGGTTTGTGGATTAGTCTATAAAGCGATTGCATATTTCTTCAGCGGTTGCAGTCCTTTTAGCGTCGATGATTCAGAAAAAGATGCCTTGGGTGGGGTGGGCGCAATTGGTGAAGCTACTTTTGGCTCCATCGGGGAAGCGATGCAATCTTCGATAGATGATGTTAAACGGGATTATGGTAATGCTAAATTAAACCAATATTTTGCTGCCGGTGCACAAGGATTTACCGAATCGATGTGTTTAGCTGCGTTTGGTTATGACTGGCCTTTAGGAACTGATTTCATTTTGGATGCTGCGTATTCCGTTCCGGGAAAAAGCAGCGTATTGGTAACTCCGGCTAATCGGGAACTGGCTACTTATGATCCAACCACTGGGAATGCTGTGTATAATTACGAAATCGGAGCAATGGTTCTACCTGGCTGTAATATTCAAAGTTATAATGTTTATTTAAAATGTGTAGGGCCAGAAGATGATCCTAGTAAAATCCAGTGTGGCAAACAAGGTTGCGATTGTTTACGTGCACAGGAAGAATCTATCTATAAAAATGAACGGATCCAATCTCTGGATGGCGGAAGGGCCTTTAATGCTTTACAACAGAATCAATTCTTTAGTGTACCTATTCCTTCGCCGCAGAAAGTTAACAGCCATTTCCGTTATGATCACGTCGTCGTCGAATTAAAATTAGATCAATCGGAGAAAGGCAATGAAAACCAATGTTTTGAAGATGGCTTTGAAGATGGTGTATTTTATTATCCTATTTTTGATGTTTCTCCTCCGGGAGTAGGCGTATGCCAAGTACAATTAAACGGACAATATTTCTGTCCAGAATTTGTAAAGATGTTTGGAAGTGGACAGGGCGTTTATTTACAAGAGCCCTTTATGGAATGTTATGATAGCGATACTCAGACCTGGAAACGATGCGATACACCTAATCTGTTTACCAAAGGAAAAGACATTAAAGTAAGAGCCAATGTAGTTACCGATGGCGGAAAATATTGTCTGCGCTATAGCACTTCTGGACTCAGCAGTGCATTTGGTTCTACTCAAGAAATGCAGACGGGAGTAATGCAGCCCCTACCGGCAGGCATTGCTGGTTCGTTTAAGCCAGAATTTTTTGTGGATACCGTGCGGCCGGAAATGTTTACTGGTGCAGTAACTACTATCGTGCTTGCTGGAGGAAGTAGTGGCTGTGAAAGTAATCTGCAATTTTCTGGCTCTCTTTCCGGAGCAGATTCCTCTAAATCGGTTTCATTAACATTTAAATACCAAGTTCAGGGCGATAAATACCGCGTCTTTGTTCAAAATGCAGGGGTAACCGTAAATAATCCTTATACTCTTGATGGCGCAACTTTAAAGAAAGATGGCAATGATTTACTCACCTCTGCAGAAGTTAGAGCTGCACAATTTAATCATCAAGGATTTATGTTTAGTAACATTATCGGTTCACCGACTAGCACTGGAAGTTGTACTTACCAAATAAGGTCGGCTGCCGGTACGGGCTATGCAGCTAATACCAAAACCATTACGGTGTCTGCAGAGTTGTTCCTGGCGCCTCTTTCCGGCAATTGTTATAATGCAGTAGAGGCAGTTAAGACTTCCGGGATGGGTGCATCTAAACATCGACAGACGATTACGTTGCAATTAGATTCAGCAGTTTCACAAGCAGTAAGCACCATTCATACTAATTTTGTGAAAAAGAATTATGCAGCAGTTATCAGTATGACTGAAGGAATCATCAATCGCAGAGTGGCAGATTTAGAGGATGCTATTGCAATTTATTATCGGGTAGCTACTTATATCTTGCAAGGCAAGGAAAGTCCAACTGGATGGAAAGATGCAGTAGGCAAAGATGTTTGCTATTTAGTAAAATTATTCAAAACTCGGGATGAAGGTAAGTTGCCAGTGTATCCTGATGAAATAAAAAACAGTGCCGAGTTTCAAAAAATTGACCAATATCTTTCCGAGATAAATACAGCTGGAAAGTGCGGAGTTAGTTGGTCTTAAGATTAAAAGTAAAGTTAAGAGTAAAAATCAAAAGGCATTAAACCATGAATAAAAAAGGCGGGTTAGCTATGGGAATTTTAATTATATTGATATTCATAGTTGCAACTAGCGCGTTAATTTTATTCTTAGTTAAATCAGGAGTTATTTCCGTCAAAGAAGATACTTCTTCCGAACCAGTATTAAATGCCGAATTTCTCCCCTTAGGCAGAAGCGGTTATTTAGCTATTAAAGATTTTAAATTTTGTAATTCCGTAAATGAAAATTATGCCTGTTTAATTCCTAAAAGCGGGTTTATTCCCGGGGAAGAAGTGCATTTTCTATTTGTAATCGAAAGCAGCACCTATAATGGTGAAATAATGCTCTTAGAAAATTATCGCATTAAAGATCCGGCCGGACAAATCATCTTAGACGTCGATCAAAAAGATAGTTTTCAATTTGGTGTTAAAAGCGGAGAAAAGCAGGAATTAGTTGCATTAAAAGATTATTTCCTAACCAGCATAGATGCGCCCGTGGGAGAATATACTTTAGAATTGATTGTTAAAAATCCTTTATTAGATAAGCAGATTACTTTAGTTAAAAGTTTTACTGAGGAATGATGAGTAGAAATGGTGACTAGAAAAAAAATAAACAAATCCTTGTTTGTACTATTAATTATTTTCTTAGTAAGCATCTTAGCAAGCAGCGTTATTGCACCTTCGTTAATTACCCCGGGCCAAGCTTCGGCAACAGTTCTTGCTCAACCAGCGGCACAAACTTCTAGTGCAACTCAGCTCAGCAGCGGCGTTACTTGTTTGAATACGCAGCAGTGTACTGAAATTGATGATGTGTGGAGATTAATTGGTGAATTTGTACGCGGGTCTATAGATATTTGGGACCCAACTATCTCGCCTGCACAATGGAGAAGTTTAAGCGCAGTACGTCCTTCAGTAACGGGGGGAACAACCGTTCCTGGAACTATAAGCGGTCCCTGTCCGGAAGGGATGGCTAATATTGACAACAAATATTGCATTGATAAATGGGAAGCTAGTATTGTAGACAAAAATAATCCTTCTCAACCAGCTTCTATATTTTATCCAGCAGATAATTCTTGGGCTAATGTGTATTATAATAAATGGGTTAACGGGTGGGAAGGGACTTTACCTAATAACGAATATAAAAACATGCCTAGCCGAGGTTCAGAAGCACAATCTGGATTTGCCCCTTTAGCTGTAACTAAAGAAGGAGTTATTCCTAATATGCATGTTTCGAAAGAAATTGCTGAACAAGCTTGTGCTAATGCCGGAAAAAGATTATGTTCACAAGAAGAATGGCTTAAAGGTTGTCAAGGACCTTCCGGGACTAATTATCCTTATGGAAATAATTACATCCAAGGTAATTGTAATATGCAATCAAATAAATACCCACCAGCAACTGTTGGTTGGACTAATATTATTCCAGCAGATAAATTTGATCCTTCTGATCCTAGGAATGGACAAGCAGCAGTAAATATTGAAGGAGTAAAAAAAACCGGTTCTTATCCAGAATGTACTAATGCTTATGGGGTTTATGATATGGTCGGTAATCTTGCTGAAGTTGTTTCAACACCTTCATCTAGTGGTAAAGCTTTATTTTTAGGTTCAGCGTTTATGCGTGATAATGATCTTTCTTGCACAACTGGAAGTATTGGGGCACATGGTGTTACTTATACAGATTATTCGTTCGGTTTCCGCTGCTGTGCAGATCTTTCTAGCAAAGCTTCTGCTCCTGAAGTTTCAAGCAAACCCCCAACCTCTGGAAATCAAGTTAGAGAAGCAATCGCCAAAGTTGCTTATGAAGAATGGAATAAATGGGATCAAGGAGCTCGTAAAGAAACAGAACCGGCAATGCAACCCTTAGTGTTAGCTTATTGGAATGCAGCTGGTTACGATAATATTATGCCTTGGGCGTGGTCAGCAGCATTCGTATCTTACGTTGCTAAAACTGCCGGAACCGATTTTCCAGGTAGAAAGGCCCACACCAATTATTTTGAAGCAATCCAAAAAGGAGAATCTACTCAATGTAAAACTTATCCTCCCGCCGAAAAAAATAATATTGGCAAAGGAGATATAATCTGTTTCTGCCGGGATGATCCTCTTCGTGATAAAGGGGCTCCTTGTCATATAGCTTATAATGCTGTCTATGGCGAGAGCCATTGCGACGTAGTTGTGGAAGTTTTAGGGGATGACCGATTTGAAGTTATTGGCGGAAATGTAAACAATAATGTTGAAAAACGAGCACGTGATTTAAACGATCCTGCATTCAGTAGCAAGTTTTATGGGTTCGTTTCTTGTGCTAATTCTGGTTCAACTGTACCTTTAACCAGCCCCCCAAGTGCTACCGGGTACACTATTGGACCGGGTACCTTCGCCGGCTTGAATTATAAAGACCAAACACATTTGTTAGCAGTAGTTCAAGCAGCCAAACAACAAGGAATCAATCCCTGTTATGCTTTAACGGTTGTTTACGAAGAAAGTAAAGGGGTAGCGGATGCAGTTGGAACGGATGCAAATGTTCCTGGTTGCGATATTCCTGCACGAAGAAACTTATTAATGAAACAATCAACAAATTGTCAACGGATTTATCAAACTGCAGATGCTCTAAAAACAGAGTGTATGCAGAACAGGGACTTAACTTTCACAAGATATAATCGTCCAAAAAGCGGCGTTAATGCTTGTCTAGATGATCTGTTGAATACCCAACAATATAAATTAAGTGCGCTTACCAAAACTGATTTTTGTAATGGTAATTTTGATAATAGCTTTACTTACGGAATCGGGTTGGGACAATTTACTCCTGCTGCAGGCAGTTCTGTGTTTACTCTTGGAAGTACCAGCTATTCCCATTGTGATCTATTTGATCCACAAAAAAGCATTCAAGCAATCGTGACCCATCTTAAGAATAAAGGAGCGGAAAGTGCCGGAAGCGATGACCAGATTTTGAGCGTGTTTGCAGGCTATGGCGGAGTTAGTAAGACTTATCCCGGATTACAAACAAGACTAAACAGTTTTAAAACCTGTGCAGCAAATTATAATTGATTATTATTATTAATAAATAAATTAATAGCAATGGAAGATGTCCGCAATAACCAAAATTAAAGCCAGGGAAATTCTAGACAGCCGGGGCAACCCGACGATAGAAGTAGAAGTAACTACTGAAAAAACCTGCCAGACTGCAGCCGTACCTTCTGGAATTTCTACTGGTATTCATGAAGCGGTAGAGTTAAGAGACGGAACTAAACGGTTTCTAGGCAAGGGCGTAAGTAAAGCAGTGCGCAATGTTGACAGAAAAATTGCTCCCCTGCTTAAACATATCGAATGCACTAGCCAGGAAAAAATAGATTCTCTAATGATCAGAAAAGACAGCACCGATAATAAAAGTAAATTGGGTGCAAATGCTATTTTAGGAGTTTCTTTAGCCTGCGCGCGAGCAGCCGCTGCTGAAAAACAAATCCAACTATTTCAATATCTTAACCAATTACTGCCTTTTAAAAAAATATCTTTGCCGAGGCCCTTCTTTAATGTCCTTAACGGAGGAAAACATGCCGGCAATGAACTTGCTTTTCAGGAATTTATGATTGCCCCAAAAGCTAAATCATTTAAAGATGCAGTACAGATTGGCAGCGAAGTTTACCATGTACTGAAAGAAATTATTGAAAAAAAATATGGAAAAAGTGCAATTAATGTTGGTGATGAAGGGGGATTTGCCCCCTCAATTAAAAATGCAGAGGAAGCACTTGATTTAATAACCGCGGCAATAAAAAAAGCCGGTTATTCTAAGAGGGTGGAGCTAGCTTTAGATTGCGCTGCTTCTAGTTTTTATCATAAGGGTTATTATTACCTACCTAAAAAAATGAGTAAAGAAAACCTATTAGATTATTATTTACAACTAATCAAAAAATATTCTTTAATCTCCATAGAAGATCCCTTCGAGCAGGAAGATTTTATTAGTTTTGCAGAATTGCGCAGAAAAAGTAAGATCCAAATCGTCGGCGACGATTTGACGGCAACTAATGTTGATCTGATCGAAGAAGCAATTAAAGAGGAAAGCTGCAATTGCCTGCTGTTAAAAGTAAATCAAATCGGTACCTTAAGTGAAGCTTTGGATGCAGTCCGGTTAGCTTATAAAAATGGCTGGAAAGTAATGGTTTCACATCGCAGCGGGGAAACCGAAGACACGTTTATTGCTGATTTAGCTGTAGGCATCGGTTGCGGGATGATTAAAGCTGGAGCTCCCTGCCGGGGCGAACGAGTAGCTAAGTATAATCAGCTGTTAAGAATCGAAGAAGTTTTACGAAACAAATAAACTAATTCCGAAATAAACAAGTCGAGTATGAAACAAATAAACCTATTCTTGCTCCTTAAGACAAATATTAAGATAAATAAATAGGAAATCTTTTTAACCTGCTTTTTTATTTATCTCTGTTATGACTGAAAAATCTTTCTTTGACCTCTGTGTACGGCAAGGATACGATCCGGCTATTTTTTATAAATTTAAATCTGCCCTATCTTTTGCTAAAAAAAACTTGCTGCACAAAAAAAGACTTTCTGGGGATACTGTTTTTGATCATAATGTTAGGGTTGCGATTATTCTTGCGGAAAGTAAAAGTTCTCCGGAGATTGTTTTGGCAGGAATACTTCAAGGCTCATTACCATCCTGCTCTGAGAAAGAAATCGAGGAAGAATTTGGGGGGGAGGTCTTAAAATTAATCCAAGGAGTAGAAGAAATTAAAAAAATTAAATCTAAAAATATAAAATTAGAAGCAGATGCGCTAAGAATAATTTTGCTTACTACTTTACAGGATGTTAGAGTAATTTTTATAAAACTGGCCAATAAGTTAGATAATCTTCGCTGCGTTAGTGTTCTTCCCAAAGATGAGCAGAAAAAAATTGCAGAAGAAGTTTTAGAAGTTTATGCTCCTTTAGCTTACAGTTTAGGTTTTGAAAAAATTAAAAATTCTTTAGAAGATTTATCTCTTCAAATTTTAAAACCACAGAAATACCAAGAGATTATCAATTTCTTAGAAGAGTCCCGTGAAGAAAGAGAACTGTTGATTGTCCGGGCAGTTGCTTTACTTAAAGAAATTACCGCCGGAAAGATTTCTATTTTAAAAATAAAAGGGCGCCCAAAGCATATCTACAGTATCTATAAAAAAATAGTCCAGCGAAAAGTCCCTTTAAATGAGCAGTATGATCTGTTAGGTATTCGGGTGGTTGTTCCGGAAATAAAAGATTGTTATACTTTGCTGGGATTATTGCACGAGAACGTTGAACCGGTTGCCGGAAGATTAAAAGATTATATTGCTAACCCCAAACCTAATTTTTATCGTTCTATTCACACCTGCATAAAATTACCGGGCGTAAAAGAAATTGAAGTTCAGATTAGAACTCCGGAAATGGACGAGTTTGCTGAAGAAGGATTAGCCGCACATTGGCGGTATAAGCAATTAAAAGCCGATCATCTTCAGAAACAAGTTTCTTGGTTAAAAGAAATTTTAGAGTTAAAAAAAGAAAGCGGAAATAAAGAATTCTTAGAAATGGCCAAAGTAGATGTATTTGGAGATAAAATTTATTGTTATACTCCTAAAGGGAGCGTTAAGGAATTGCCCCAAGGAGCAACTCTGTTAGATTTTGCTTACCTTATCCATGAAGAAGTGGGCAACCATGCCGTCGGCGGAAATGTTAACGGAAAGTTTGTACCTTTAAAACACCAATTATTGTTGGGAGATGTTGTAGAAATAATCACCAATAAAAGCCAGCGTCCGCGAAGGGAGTGGATTAAGATTGTTAAATCCGGAAAAGTCCGGCAGAAAATCAGAAGAATATTGAAAGAGCACGAATTATTGCCGGCATTTCATTTTAAGAAATTTAAGCCTTTAATCAAAGAAGAACAGGGGATTTTAGTCGAAGCTCCCGAATTTCCTGCAGCAATTTGTGTGTTGGCAAGATGTTGTAATGCTCTTCCGGGAGATTCCATTATTGGTATTGCTACCAAACGAAGAGTTATTTCAGTTCATGACTGCGGCTGCCGAGCGGCGCTTAAAGAAGAACCAAGATGGATTTCCGTAACTTGGAAAGAATCATTCAATCAAAAAATTAAATTTTATGTTCTTGCCAGTGAAAGAAGCGGACTTTTGGCCGATGTGTTAAATACGATCGCTACCGCTCAGTTCGAAGTTAAAGAAGCTAAAGCCAAATTAATCGGTGCGGGTAATGTTGAATGTTCTTTTTTAGTCATTCCTCGAGATTTAGAACACTTAATCAGTTTGATGATTCGGGTTAAGAAAGTAAAAGGAGTAAAAAAAATCTATTTTGAGTAAATGGGCGACTAATTATATTATTAGTTATATTATTATTTATACTATTTTTATTAAATCAACCATCCTGCAGCTATATCCCCATTCATTATCATACCAGGAAATTAACTTTAAATAATTCTTGCCAATGGTTTCAGTTAATTTTCCGTCTACAATGGAGGAATGCGGATTTTGGATAATGTCGGTAGAAACCAAATCTTCTTCGCTGTACTCTAAAATTCCTTTGTATTTTGTTTCCGCCATTTTTTTCAGCAATGCATTTACTTTTGTAACGGTTACTTCTTTTACGGTTTCAATATTGAAATCAGTAACGCTGCCATCGATAACTGGAACTCTAAAAGCATTGCCTTTAATCTTGTTAGCTAATTCGGGAAGAACCTCTATGGTGGCCGTATCTGCTCCGGTAGAAGCAGGAATAATATTTACCGCTGCAGCGCGGCATCTTCTTAATTTTTTATCCGGCCCATCAACTAATTTTTGGGTGGCGGTATAAGCATGTATGGTGGTAAAGAAACATTGTTTTATCCCAAAATGTTCTTGAATTATTTTAAGCACGGGAGCAACACAGTTAGTGGTGCAAGAAGCATTAGAAATTATTTGGTGTTTTTTTTGGTTGTAGCTGTGTTCGTTTACTCCTACCACAATTGTTTTGGTGTTAGGCGGACAACCATTTTTGTATTTGCAAGGTGCAGAAATAATTACTTTTTTTGCTCCTGCAGCCAAATGAGCTTTAGCCGTTTCCGGTTCAGTAAAAAATCCGGTGCTTTCTACGACCACGTCTATTTTTAGTTTTTTCCAGGGCAATTTTGCCGGATCCTTCTCTGCAAAAACCGGTATCTTTTTTTTGCCAACTACCAAAGCTTTGTCGGTAAAGCCAACTTTATCTTCAAACATCCCATATACCGAATCGTGCTGGAGAAGGTAAGCTAAGGTTTTAGTATCAGTAAGATCATTAATAGCGACAAAATTTATTTTTTTGTCTTTATGCCCGGCGCGTAAAACCATCCGGCCAATTCTTCCAAACCCGTTGATAGCAACATTAATCATGATAAACACCTCTTTATAATTCATCAATTCTTTATAGTTATCTTATTATATTCTGTATAATAGTTTCTTATTTTTTAGGGATTTATATATTTTGTTCTTTGGAAAGGTTTAAATATTCTTTTTCTCTTATGCTAAAAGTGGCAATCCGCAATGTAAAAGAAAAGGATTATGAAAAATTGGTTGAGTTGTATAAATCTTTTTTTCCAAAGCATAACATTTTCCAACAAGACAAAAAAACAATTATCACTTATCTTAAAGAGCAAACTGTAACAGGGGAGTTGTTAGTTAACGAAGAGAAAGGTAAAATTGGGGCAGCTTTGTTTGTGGTTAACTTTGGCCAAAGTGTTGATGGAAAACATAAGTTATGGAAATTCCGTCATTTTGCTTTTGAAAACGAGAAGGTTGCTGCTGAGCTTTTAGAAGAAGCAGAAAAAAGAATTCAAAAAAAATCAAATACGGTTAAAATCGAATTAACCATTGCTGAAACTGAAACTGGAATTAATTTTTACAAATTTCATGGTTATAGACAAGAAGGAGCGTTGAAGAACCATTATCGCTATGGGGAAACGTGTTTTGTTTTAGGCAAGTCTTTTTCTTCCTAAACTTATTTAAATCTACTGTTCTTTTATCCTGTTTATGCCGGAACAGATTCCTTCCACGGAAAATATTGAATTCAAGAAAGATTTTATAGAAAGATATTCAAAACTTACCGACTGGAATCAATTTAAACAATATTCGCTTTCTTTTTTGAAGAGGAGCATCAGGATCAATACTTTATTGGGAACGGTAAAAGAAATTAAAAAGAGCATTGAAAGCAAAGGCTGGAAACTTCAGCCCGTCCCTTGGTATAAGGACGGCTTTTGGATCGAGCATCCCGAAAGAAGAGATACTGGTAATCTCTTAGAGCATCATCTGGGCCAGATTTATATCCAGGAAGCAGCATCAATGATTCCTCCTTTGGTGCTGAAACCAAAACCCGGCGATTTAGTGTTAGATATGTGCGCCTCTCCCGGTTCAAAAACAACCCAGATGGCCGCAATGATGAAGAATAAAGGCCTGATTGTAGCTAATGATTACCAAGGTTTGCGGCTGCAATCTTTAAGCATAAATCTACAGCGCTGCGGATTAACTAATTCTATCATTACTTTAATGCATGGCAAAAGATTTTATGAATTCCAATTTGATAAAATTTTAGTTGATGCGCCTTGTTCAGGAACCGGCACCATCCGAAAAAGTTTGAAAACTATTCGCATCTGGAATGCCAGCATGATTACTAAATTAGCTAAACAACAAAAAGAATTGATCGAGAGAGCTTTTGAAAATTTAAAGCCGGGCGGGGAAATGGTTTATTCCACCTGTTCAGTTGAGCCGGAAGAGGATGAAGGGGTGGTTAGCCATTTGTTAAATAAATATGCTGATGCTAAAATAATGGATGTAAAACTGCCCGGACTAAAAACCTCTCCGCCCGTAATAGAATTTAATGGCGAGGAATATAATTCTCAAGTAAAATCTACTTTACGGATCTGGCCGCAAGACAATGACACAGAAGGTTTTTTCGTTGCCAAAATTAAAAAAGCAAACTAACAACTAAAAAACTCACGAACGAGCAGAGCGAGTGAAGCACAACTTAATCCCTTCTTCACAAACACAACCTTTTTAATATTCTGCTCTTTCTAAATTATTATGTTTGGTTTAGATCCGGCCACGGCCCAGGCGGTAGAAAAGCATAGTTCTAGATTTTATAAGATTCTTAAGACCTCTCTCAAAGTAAAGAAGGAAGAAATTTTAATCATTAGCGATTACGGCAAAGGGGGAAATAATCTTTCTAATATGCTCGGTTATGGGTATTATCATGCTGCTAAAAACAAAGGGCTAAATGTTAACCTCTTATTTCAAGAAGTTAAAAAAGGATTCATGTTTGCTGATGACCATGTTGTTAATGCAATTGAAAAGTTAGACCAAAATAATATTATCGTTGTTGCTGCATCTAATAAATTGGGCCGGATGGGTGAGCAAAAAAGCTTCCGCAGTTTTTGTAAAGATCGAGGACACCGTTTTTTATCGGCTACAGGTTTGGGCGACGTTAATTCCAGTTATTTTAATCTGTTTATGGAAGCTATGAATGTTAATTACGCCCGGATGAAAAAGAAAGGATTAAGCATTAAAAAAATTTGGGATAAGGCAGAAGAGATTAGAGTAAAAACAGATGCCGGTACCGATGTTACTTTTAATGTTTCAGGCATGAAAGCTATTGCCAATATCGGTGAATACCACGAATCTGGCAGCGGCGGAAATATGCCTGCCGGAGAAGTATATATTGCTCCTCAAGGTTATCACGGAGTTAATGGGGTGGTGGTTATTGATGGAAGTATCAAAACGGATAATGGTGCTTTGTTAATTGATGAACCAGTCAAAATGTATATCCAAGAAGGCCGAGTGGTCAAAGTAGAAGGAAAATATGCTCATTTATTGGAAGAAACTTTTCAGAAATATGAAGAACGGGCAAAATTTCCTGAACATGTGCGGCATATTGGTGAATTAGGAATAGGGATCAATCCGGGTGCGGTGCTGATAGGCTCAATGATCATGGATGAGAAAGTTTTAGGAACAGGACATATTGCTGTGGGCAGTAATTATTGGTTTGGTGGAGATATTAAAACTGTTTATCACGGAGACCAAATCTTTAAGAATCCGGTTTTTTATGTTGATGGAAAGAAAATGGATTTTTAGTATGGGCCAACTTTTAAAGTTTATCTGCTTCATTCAATTTAATTCTTGTTGGGTGTAAATCACTTAGCCGTTCAAAGAGATTAGGATAACTTCCAAAAAGATGAGATGCTCCGCCAACATGAACGATTCGGTCGGGCTTTTTTTGTTTTTGTCCAAAAAGCTCTTTTATTTTTGAACCTAAAGCTACTTTTTGAGCAAGCCGCCTTAGTTTTGTTTCAATATAAACATCACGAGCAACAAAATTAAATCTTTTAACATCATCAACTTGTACCTGCATGGGCCTTTCTCGGTACCATTGTTCAACCATCTGAGCAAATTCAGAAGGGGTCTTTGATAAATTAGCAGCTTCTTCTTCGTATGTTTCTCCATTATAACTAATTTTTGCAGCTTCTTTAGCTGAATCAGCAAGTATCAAAGGTAGGCTAGTGGGAATTCCATTTTGCTGGCAGTAATCTCTAGCAACCAAATATTCGAAATAATTAACTTTGATGGTTTTCCGGATGGTTTTTGGATTGGCCATCGGAAACACAGAAAGAATTGTCTTTTCAAATGCATCAAGCCCTTTTGGATCCTGCAATATTTCTTCCTTCTGCTCTGCTTCCCGCGCCCTTAGTTTATCAGTTTCAACAGATACGTATCCTGGCTGCAAATGATTCAACAGCCTCTCTAATCTAGCTGGCCCGTTAGGATCGTAATGATTAGTACCAATTAAGTAAATTTCAGGTTTCATAGAGCTAAAATAGAAGACGGATTTATAAACCTTTCGGTTATTTATCACTCTATAGTGACACTATCTTTTAATAACTTTTCCTTCCACTAAATTAACTATTTTAGATGGTTTTCCTTCTTTGGGCCCTTCATAGATCATGAATTCAATCCCTTCTTGTATATCTGGATCTAAGTCTTCAATAGAAGTCATAAAAGGTTGTCCGGCTTTATTTGCAGAAGTAGTTATTATAGGTAAATTCAATTCTTGGATAATTTCATGGAACCAGTGGTCTGGAATGCGGATACCGATTGTTTTTAAATTCAAATTTACATTATCAGCAACTGCTTTTTTATTTTTTAATTTTAAGACTAAAGTGACTGATCCAGGCAATTGAGCTAATTTTTCTTTTAAATCTTTAGTAACTTCACAATTCTCTTTAATCCATTCTTTAGAAGGAACCCATACTGACAAGGGGCTGTCGGGGCGCTCTTTCAGTTGCCTAATTTTTTCAACTGATTTTTTATTAAGAGCATTGCATCCAATCCCATAAATAGTATCCGTTGGATAAATAAAGATAGCTCCCGCAGAAATCTTTTCTAAAATTTCATTAAAGCGCAGCTTTAATTCGGTTCTAGTCAGTATTTCCATAAAATAAAAAGAAAAGGGAATGGTTTATATAATTTTCCATTCCCTTTTGCACAGAGGTGGCGAGGGTATTTTAAACTGAAACAGCGGGCATTTATACTGTAACAGCAGCGTAATAATCGTCAATAAAAGTTTGTTTTTCACTGGCAACTTCATACTTTTGCAGTAAATAATTTATTCTGTCTTTAATATTCATTGTAACCACCCCCCGCTAAGTTGAAAATCAAACGAATCCTCTTTCTTAATCATCGTTTTTTGGGTTAACTCCCGTATTTGCTGTTCAAATAATTGTTGTATCGTTCCGGCATTAAGATCAACCATGTTTATCACCCTTGTTTTTGATAGATTACTGTTACTGGGGTGGTTTATATACTCTGTCTGAAGCTGTCCTGTGGGTGTGTGGGTTTATATACGGCCGGCTATAACTAAGAAATTTTGCTGGATTGGGCGGTGCTGCACTGGACAAGGAAGAAGATTTTTAAGGGTTAGTTCTAAAAATTAACAACTTAAAAATTAATCAGAAAATCACTTTTGATAATGTTTGGATATTGCTTCAGCCATACCTTGCTTATTTAGGTTAGGATTGTTAACAATTGCCAGCATTTGCTCGAGAGTAGGAGGAGAGCGTACTTTTTTTTGCGCTACCCCAACCAGACGCCCATAAAAGTTGTCGAGGACATAGTAGTTGCCACCAGCATCGGAATAGTAGTCAGTACTGGAGGCAACCCAAGACCGCATTGTCGGTTTGTCATCTTTTATCGTTTGATTAAAATAAATATTTAATAGACTATCCCTATGTGGAGAATGTTCGCTTACTAATTGGACATAAGCAGTTAAATCTCTTCCTCTGCTAAGGGTATCCCAGACTTTACCAACAGTCTTGTTAGCAGGAGTCCATACCCCATTCTTTTTGACATATCCTTGGCCCTGCGCTTCTTGAACTTCTTGAGCAGTTAAATGTGTAACATTTTCCGTTTGTCTTTTCAATTCAGCCCACGCGTCTGCAGGAAGAACTAATGCTCCATTATATAGGTCACTTTCTGGAGTTATTTCACGTAATAGTTGAGCATCAAGAACAATCAAATGATCGCCTTTCGTTCCCGCGGTAGAACCATCACCAGTAAAAAAATAATTCTTCTGCCATGCTTCCCTTACATCCTCGGGAGCTTCCATTCTTCGCTCCAAAACATAGGTAAATGAAGCCGGGTCGCGAGGAACATCAATAACCTTGCCTTCTTCATCCTTTCCGCTCACTAAGAGGGGCATTTTAACTATTGGTTGACCATAAAATTCTCTATGTGGTTCTAGTAATCTTTCGCTTTGTCCTGATAATTGTAGTGTCATTGTTGTATTACCTATAAAATTTAAACTAAAACGCCGTTAATAGACCCTTCTTGTCCAGGTCGGCTGGTTATCCGTACTTTTCCCAATTTAGTTTCTACTACTGCTCCTTTGGTTATAATGTTTCTTCGAACTAAATGAGGGTTAGCTGGATTTCCAACTACATTAAGAATTTCAGTTTTGGTAGTTTTGCCTTTTTTATCGGTAACATTAACTTCATTAGTAGCTAAGATGGATCTTTTAACTTTTCCACCAAGAATGCGATTAGCTTTGACTTTCTTTTCTTTACTTAATTTGGTATTTGCAGGAAATCCTACTAATTCGTATTTTCGTTTGGAAATAGCACCGTGGTATCTTCCGCCCGACGGTTTCCTGTTTGACCTTTGTTGTGATCTTGCCATATTTGGTTCTTAATTTGATATTGATTTTTAAAGCTTTTGGTTTATTCTTTATCTTTTTTTCTTAAATTAAATATTTGTTCTTTTATTTCTTTCTTACCTCTCCAGTCTAAAGCATGCTCCAACACTTCTTTGATATTTTCAACTGGGATGATTTTAACTTTTTTCAATTTTTCTTCGTCGATAACGATGTCCTGTAAATTTGATTTTGGAACGATTATAATCTTAATTCCGGTATCAATGGCTGCTTCTACTTTGGAAGATATCCCTCCTACCGGCAATACTTCTCCTCGGACGGAAAGAGAACCGGTCATGGCCACTTCCTGCTTTACGGGAATTTCTTTCAGGGCGGAAATAATAGAAGTAGCGACGGCAATGGAAGCAGAATCGCCTTCCACACCTTCATGGGTCTGCAGGAATTGGACAAAAATATCTTTAGTTTCTTTAATATCTTCTCCGAAATAACGCATGATGATTGCGGAAACGTTTTTGACTGCTTCTTTAGCAATTTCTCCCAGTTTTCCGGTGGCAATTATTTCTGCTTTTTTACCTCCCGGGGTTACTTCTGATTCGATAGGTAATAAAATTCCGGATTGAGCTAATTCTCCGCCTATAACTGCTAAGCCGTTAACTCGGCCAACTTGTACGCCGGTAGTTCTAATTACTTCATATTCTTTTTTTCGTTCAATATATTTGTCAGCCATTTGCTGTTCTAATGGTCGGGCTAAAGCTTTTGCTTTTTTGACCTGTTCTTTGGTAACATATTCTGCTTTTTCTTCTTTAGCCAAATCGCCGGCTGCACGAACCAATCCTCCTAAACCGCGTAAGTGTAAAGTAAGGTGGCCTTTTCTATTAGCGGCTCTTCGGGCTTCTTCAATAACCGCTTTAATTCCAAAAAGATCAAAATGAGGAATTTTTCCTGCTTCTTTTTTAACTTCCTGAGCCACAAACCGAGCAATTTTCATTCTATTTTCTTTAGTGTCGAGCATGGTTTCATTCATAAATACTTCATACCCATATCCTCTAATTCGTGAACGTAATGCAGGATGCATCTCTTTAATAGTTTCTGGATTACCTGCGGCTACTAAAACAAAGTCGCAAGGCACTGCTTCAGTTCTAACCATTGCTCCGGCAGATCGTTCCGATTGTCCGGTAATGGGGAATTTTTTTTCTTGTAAAGCAGACAATAATTCTTGCTGGGTTCGGGGATGGAGCGTAGCCATTTCGTCTATAAATAAAACGCCCCCATTGGCTTTATGAATCATTCCAGCTACGACTCGTTGATTTGCTGGAGTTCCTAAACCGCCCGATTGGAAGGGGTCGTGCAATACATCTCCTAGTAATGCGCCGGCATGTGCGCCCGTAGCATCAAAGAAAGGAGCTACTTCTTTGTTAAAATTATCTACAATCACTTTAGGAGGGATATTTTTCTGGACGGGAAATAATCTTGGACCCATATTCATAGCCACAGAAAAAATTACTAAAATCAGTACGCCTAATACTAAACTAGCCGCCGTTAAAATAGCTGCTTCAATAGTTCCAAATTTACTGTAATAGCTCCAGGTAAACCAAGGTGCAGCAACTACTAAAATCAACAGGATAAAATAAATAAAATAATTATTTTTAAAAGCCTGTTTGGCATCAAAAGTATATTTTTTAACTTCTTCTCGACCCACCCCTGCCGGAAAAGTCAAGATTAAAGGATTATTTTCATCGTTAGGATTAGGATAAGCTAAGATATCTTTTAAGTCTGATTTAGGAATAAGTTCTGCTAAAGCGAAACCCAGCATGGATTTTCCTGTTCCTGGATCTCCGATTAAGAAAACGTGCCTTCGTTGTTGGGCCGCTTTTTTAATTATTTTTACTGCTTCATCTTGCCCGATTACTTGGTCAACGATCTTTTCCGGAACTTTGATGTCTTTAGTTGATTTCATTTGTTGGTTTAGGTTTTAATTAGCCCAATTAATCAGCTTAATAATTATGCTTTCTATAGAACATCTATCTAGTAATGAATTTTTGATTACTTCTTTAAAAAGGTTGCGGAAAAATGTAATACTTCAGTATTCTGAAGTGATTTAATCTATATTCTCGAGTACAGAA
>JBBSWB010000066.1:0-20104 GCA_038046465.1 Nanobdellota archaeon | reverse complement strand
CTAATAGCCTACAACCTAAGAGTAATTTTCAAGATGACTTTCTACTAAGCCCCAAAAAAAGCAAAAATAATAAAAAGCAAGCCCCTTCTTAAGTATTAATATGTTTTTACAAGGATTAAAAAAGCAAGTAATTGCTAAATTAGTGGAATTAACTGATCATAATTGTATAGAAATAACCCGCCGAGGCAATGCCGCTATTGCTGCAGCTTTATCCATTCTTCCCCCCAACAAAAAAGTTATTATTCCGGAAGAGGGCGGTTGGTTAAGTTACCGAACCTTGCCTTTAAAGTTGGGCTTACAGACGGCAGAAGTAAAATGCAATGCTTCTAAAATAAATTTATCTGACTTAAACAGTTTGCTGGCTAAAGGAAATTGTGCTGCTTTTATCTATCAAAATCCGGGCGGTTATTTTGCCGAACAGCCCATGGCGGAAATATATGATCTTTGCAAAGAAAAAGGCTGCTTAGTTATTTTGGATGTTTCCGGCTCAATTGGGACTAAATATTGTAATGGTAATTATGCAGATATTTTGGTCGGCAGTTTTGGTGAATGGAAATTAGTTGAAGCTAAAGTGGGCGGATTTGTTTCTGCCAATGATGAAGAAATATTTCGGCGAATACAAAAAAATGCTGAACTGCTGGATGAACGCAACGATTTTAAAACCATTCTGCAAAAATTAGAATCTTTGCCGGAACGGATAAATTTCTTGAATAAACGCAGGCAGCAAGTAATTTTAGATTTGCTTCCTTGCGATATTGTTCATGAAGATGATTTTGGTTTGGTCGTGGTAATTAAATATCCTCCTGAAAAAGATAAAGCAGAAAAAATAAAAGAAAGCGTTATTAAATACTGTCGCCAAAATTTTTTAGAATGGACCGAATGTCCGAGATATATCCGATTGAATCAACCCGGAATTTCAGTAGAAATTAAACGATTAGATGAAACTAAAAAAATTCAAACTAGAGGTGGAGAAGAATGACTTTGAAAATGCCCCAATCGATGGACGAATGTCTTTATTTTAGCAACCGCTCGGTTGACAACGGACAGGTTACGGCTTGGGTTTACCGAAAAACCTGCCCTAAATGCAAAAAAGCGCAGATGGGCAAGCCAGTGGAAAAAGGAAAAGTAAAAACCCGCGCGGATAAATATGTCTGTCCTAACTGCAACTTTACTGAAGAAAAGAAAGTGCACGAAGAATCTTTGACTTTGGAAGCAAAGTATACTTGCCCTAAGTGCGGCAAGGAAGGGGAAGGCACTACCGAATACAAACGCAAAAATTTTCAAGGTGTTCCTGCTTATGTTATTGAATGCCAGCATTGCGGAGAAAAAATTCCCATTACTAAAAAATTAAAGAAACTAAAAGGCAAGAAAAGTAAAGAAGCCGACGATGAAGCACTAGAAGAAATCTAGTTTTTTTAATTATCTTTATTTTTTTGAATTCTTTTTTAATTGTTTTTTTTAAATTATTTTTAATTTCAAATTTTTTTAATTATTTTTATTTAGTTATATAAAAAGTTATAATCTTGTTTTTATAATATTATTTCTTTTTTGAATATTTCTTTTACTATTTTAATCAGTTCCTGTTTAGTTTTTTCTATTTCTATTTTTTCCAATTTAGTATTCGATTCAGCAATTTCTTTTCCCAGTGATTCAATCTTGGAAGCAATGCGGCTAATTTCATGTTTTATCTCTTCGACCTCTTTGCTAATCTTATTCTCTTTAATGGCTTGAATTAAAGTTTCTTTTTCCTGCTGCAGTTGCTGGCTTCGATGCTGCAATTCTAACAAATAACTTTGTTTACTTTTGTCGATTAATTCTAAAACGTTCTTTTTTTGTTTTTCATCAAGCAGAATGGTGTTGTTGAGCAGGTTATAGTTTATTTTTTCCAGCACCGCAATAATTTTTAATTCTGCATCCTGCCTGAAAGCGTGCACGCTGTTGTCTAAATAAGCATTAGTTAGTTTTTTCTCAACATTATCTAAAATCAAGCGTTCTTGTTTTTTGAGCACTTTGCTTAGTTTAGAAAAAAAAGAAAATATTTTGTATTCTAAATCTTTATCCTGCTGATTAAAATGGTCTTCTTTGTTTTTAAGAGTTAAATATTGTTGGTAATCTTTGTTTTCAATTAATTGTTTTAATTTTTTCTCTTTTTCTGATTTATTTTTTTCTGTTAAAATTAAATCTTCTTTTTTATTTTTAATCTCCTGTGTTAGGCTAGTTTTCCTACATACATACTCATTTAAAGACGAGACCGCTTGCTTAAGTTCAGCAAGCTGATCAATTTTATCGTTGGTAACTTTAGCCTTAAAATTTTTTACCAGCGTAGTTAATTTTCCCAACAGTTTAAACAAATTTTCTACAGAATCAAAGAATAAATGCTGTGCAGCTTGGTAGCTTTTAGCCGTTCGCTTGGCTAATAAGTTTAATTCTTCGTCTAATTTTTCATTAAACTGTATCGCTTTATCGTAACCAGCTATGGTCGTGAAATCAATAGCAGGAAGATCCACAGCTGGAAGTAAAATATTTTCAGAAAATCGCCCAATCTCCTGCGCGTAATGGTCTCTATGCCCAATTACAATATTTTTAACTCGTTCATTAACTTGTTTTTGGTCCGTTTCAGAAATCTTTTGTTGCAAAAGCAGTTCTGCTTTTTTTAATAATTCAGATTTAAGGTCAGAAACCTGTTGGAGATATTCGGTAAAGTAATGCTGAAAATTTAATTCTGCCGCCTGCTGGTTCAGCCAGTTTTCTAATCCTTCCTCTTTTAATTCAATCGGTTTTAAAGGCGGTTCTGGCTGAAAGAACTTTTTAATCAATTTAAACATAATCTTTTTTTTTAACGGCTTTATTTAAATGTTTCTGGAATCGGCGGTTTTTTTTGAACAGCGTTCTAGGTAGGTCTAATTATTTTTTAAAATAGCAACCTTTATAAAATACTTTAAGCTAGTTCCTAAGATGAAAAAAGTATCCGATAATGCACAGAAAGCAAAGAAGAAAGTGCAAGGAAAAGGAAAAAGTAAAATTGCCGTTACTTCTGCTTTAATTTATGCTAATGGGGACATGCATATTGGCCATTTACTAGAATATATTCAGACCGATATTTTTGTCCGTTTTCTTAAGTTGATCGGTAAAGAAGCAGTATATATTGGGGCTTCAGATATGCACGGTACACCCATTGAAGTTAATGCTCGGAAAGCAGGGGTTACTCCGGAAAAATTTGTGGAGAAATATTGGAAAGAACACCAAGAAGATTATAAAAACTATTTAATCCATTTTGATAATTATCACAAAACCCATTCTCCCGAAAATAAAGAATTAGCCGAGCATTTCTTTACAGAATTAAAAAGAAAAAATCTGATTTATCTAAAAGAAATCGACGTTATTTATTGTGAGAAATGTCAACGATCTTTGCCGGACCGCTATGTTAAAGGGACCTGTTATCTCTGCGGCGCTGCTGACCAATATGGAGATATCTGTGAAAGCTGCGGAAGCGCTTTAAAGGGAACAGATTTACTTAAACCGCATTGTGTTCTGTGTGGAACCGCTCCGGTAATCAAACAAAGCCAGCATTATTTCTTTAAATTAAGTGCCTTTACTTCTAAACTTAAAAAATGGTTAAATGCTAAAGATTCTGACCTGCAGCCGGAATTAAAAAATTGGTTAAGCGGCTGGTTAAAAAAAGAATTAGACGATTGGTGTATCTCTCGAGATGCACCTTATTTTGGGTTTGAAATTCCCGGCAGCAAAGAAGAAACGGGAGAAACCAAATATTTCTACGTCTGGTTGGATGCACCTATTGGATATATCTCTTCAACTAAGAATTATTGCGATAAGCAAAATGGAAAAGATCAGGAAAAAGGAAACCGAAAGGGAATAAATAAATGTGCTTGGGAAGACTATTGGAAACATGGAGAAATCCACCATTTTATCGGCAAAGATATTTCTTATTTTCATTTCCTGTTCTGGCCGGCAATGCTGATGGCCATGGAAATTCCCCTGCCTAAATTAACCGTTCACGGATTTATAACTGTCGACGGACAGAAGATGAGCAAGTCGCGGGGAACCTTCTTTACCGCTAAAGATTTCCTGAAATTGTATTCGCCTGAAGCTTTACGCTTTTATTATGCTAGTCATCTCGATCGGAAAGTAGTGGATATAGATTTGAATTTTACTGATTTTAAAGCGGTAATCAATAATGTTCTCGTCGGTAATTTGGGAAATTTCTGCTACCGGACTTTAACTTTTGCCGAAGCTAATTACCCTGTGGTAGGGAAATATTCTTCGAGTGAGAAAAACGCAGAAAATAAAACAGCTAAAATACTAACTAAAACTGCCCAAGATTTATTTGAAAAAATTAAAAATAATTATTTGGAGCTTGATTATAAAACGGCAGTTAAAAATATTTTACAGATTGCTGATTTAGGCAATGTACATTTCCAAAAATCCGAGCCGTGGAAAAATAAAGATGCTCCGGAAAGTAAAGCAGCAGTAGCTTGGTGCGTTAATTTAACTCGGAATTTAGCAATTTTAGTCAGCCCGATACTTCCCGAATTTAGTCGCAAAATTTATGGTGCACTAGGCGAAGAAAATAAAAAAAATGAAACTAATCTCAATTGGGAAGATCTTTCTTTTGATTGGAACGGCAAAGTAAAAAAAATAAGCATGCTGGTTGAGAAAATAGAAAAATTACCAGAAAAAAATAAATTCCCGCTTAAACTGGTAGTGGGACAAATCGAAGCCGTTAAAGCTCATCCGCAGGCAGATAACTTATATTTGATGAAAGTGGATTTAGGATCGGATTTAGGAAAAAAGCAAGTAGTGGCCGGATTAAAAAAATATTTTTCTGAAAAACAATTACTGGGCCGGAAAGCAGTATTTTGTGTTAATCTCAAACCAGCAAAATTAAGAGGAGAGTTAAGCGAAGCAATGATTTTAGCTGCTGATGATGGGTGTAAAGTGGCTTTGTTAGATGTAGACAAAACTGCAATTGGAGAAGCAGTGAAATTTGAAGGCTTAGAAAATTCGGCTAAAGAAATAACTTTTGAAGAATTTCTTAAATTAACTATAGAAGTGAAGACCAAACACGTTTTTTACGCTGGGAAAAAGCTAGTAAGCGAAGTGGAAGCAGTTTTGGTTGAAAAAGTTCGGGATGGGGCAAAAGTTAGGTAAAATAGCTGAGCAGGATAATTATCAGAAGAATTACTGATTTTTACTCGCAATCTACCCGGCACTATCCGTTTTATGAGTGATACATTTCTCAAATCACTCACTTTTTTCTTAGTTCTATTTTTGGACTTACAAGAAATGCAGTAGAGAGGAGCTTAAAACAAGAATATTTCTTAACTACTCGCCAAAGCTAATTACAAAAACGAGCAAAATCACTCACTTTTCGAATTGTGCCATCTACCCAAAACCTTTATATACCTTTATTCTTTCCTGTAACTTAGAACGATGAATCTAAAAAGGGGTTTAGATAAAGATAGAACTAGATACTTTTCTACTACTTTAAATCCGAAATTTAAACCAGCATTTGGGGTTAATATTGGGTTTAGTAAAAACTGTAACAAAAAAGGGCAAATAACTATTTTTATCATTATCGGTATTTTGATTGTGTTTGCTTTTGCCGGATTTTTGTATATTACCAAAACTGTATCAAAAGAAGCACTAACTGCGGAAGGCGAACCGATCATTGCTTCAGTGCCCCAAACTTTTAAACCAATCCAAGAATATACTGAAAACTGCTTAAATCAAATTGGAGAACGCGGGTTACTCTTGTTAGGGCAGCAGGGCGGGTATATTTATCCCGACGTAGTTGGTAAATATTCTGCTGCTGATCCGACCGAAGCAGACGGGATTGATCTTGAGCCGTTGAAAGTACCTTATTGGCATTATAATTCTGTTTCTAATTCAGAAAACGATATTTCTTACTCTTCATTACAGCCAAAATTATACGCAAAAGAAGATCAGGAAATGAGCATTGAAGCACAATTGTCCCGCTTCGCTGAAGAGAACTTAAATAATTGCATTGAAAATTATAATGCTTTTGCTAACCAAGGTTTTGAAATTAAAGCGCCCGCTTTGGAAGAAGATTCCTCAGAAACTAAAGAAATTACTGTTTTAGTTGGCGATCAAACCGTTAATTTCTGGTTAAAGATGGACGTTGAAGCAACTAAAGGAGATGCTTCTGTAGAAATGAACCAATTTTTTATTAAAATCCCCTTGCGTCTAAAACATTATTATGAAGTTGCCAGTGAAATTGCCAAAGTGCAAAAAGAACATAACTTTTTAGAATTAGAAGCATTAGATTTAATTTCGGCCTATTCTGCTGTAGATATGAATCAGCTTCCTCCGACTGAAGCAGTAACTTTTACGATGGTTCCGGAAGCACGCTGGGTGGAAACAGATGTCAAAGAAAAAGTTAAGGGGTTGTTAACTTCTTATGTGCCTATGCTGCGTTATTTAAGCAGCACTAATTTTTACCGCCACGATTACCGTGCAGCAAGTACATCTGCTGCAACCGTAAGCATGTCTAATTTATTTCAAAAAAATTATGATAATACTATTCTTCCGTTAGAAACTGCTAAAGGTTTAGAAGTTAATTTTGATTACTTTGGGTGGGAACCTTATTTTGACATGAATGACAAAGGCGGACAGATTGAAGCAAGTTCTTATCCCATCCACTGGAATATTTTACACTTTAATACCAACCATTATTTCTCCACTTATGATGTTAGTTATCCGGTTTTAATCACTCTTAATGATCCCGCGGCTTTGCTGGGGAAAGGATACCAATTTATTTTTGCTTTAGAATCTAACATTAGGAATAACCAAATTGCTGTTCAAGGATATAAACAACCGCCCCCTTCTACTGCGGAAAGAGTTAGTATGGTTTGTGATAAAAATAAAAGAAACACTGGATTTATTAAAACAATCGTAGTTGATAGTGCTTCCTTAGAGCCCTTAGAAGCAGTACAAATTGGTTTTTCCGTTCCTGAGCAAGACGATTGTATTTTAGGAGAAACAGATTCTGGGGGTATATTTGAAAGTAAATATCCAGCCGTTTATGGCGGAGTAGCTGGTTTCTTTAAAGAAGAATATCTAACTAATTTCTATCCAATAGACACTTATCAATATAAAGAAACTGCTGGTGCAGGAAGTGGTGCTGGAAGTAGTACTGGAAGTTCTGGCACAGAAACCGTAGGAATAATTGGTTATGCCGTTGCCGGGTTAACGGAAAAAGTTATTCCTTTACATAAACGCAAAATGATTTCTGTTGCCATCAAAAAGAAAAGTTTGGAAAAATGTATCACTGATACTGAAGAAGAGGAAACTACTTGTTACAGCCAAGGTTTATTGGCAACTACAGATAAACCAGTATATTCTTATTCTCCTGAACAATTAGAACAAGTGCATTTCTGGACTTTCCCAAATATTGCTCGTCCATTAAACGAACAGGAAAAAGGAGTAATTATTTTGAACCGCGTTGGCGATACTCAGCCAGGAGTATTTAATGATGAATTTACAGCTACGGCGATGGTTATTGGAAATAATGAAGCGGAAATGGAATTAGTCCCGGGCACCTATAAAGTTACGGCCTTGTTAACCAGTGAAAAAAGTTTAGTTATTCCAGAAGATGAGCGGGACGATTTTACTATGCCTGAACAGACTATGGATAAGTATTTGGTTGGGCAATTGCAATGGCAAGAAAAAGAAAATTATTTGGTAATTACCCCCGAGGACCTATATAATTCCGATAAAATCACATTTAATATATTAAGCTTTAATTTAGCGGGCGTACCACAAGAGGAACATTTAAGAGTCATGGAAGATTTACAAGTTATGGGTAAATTAAGTGAGCTGTCTAAAACTTTGCGCAGCGAATTAGAACCAAGCTTTGGTTAAGAAGTTGGTCAGAGAAAAGTTAAAAAAGCAAAAAATTGAAAAAATAAAAAAATATCAAAAAATAAAAATAAATCGTAATAAAGAAGTAACTCAAAAAAGAAGTAACTTAAAAAATTAAAAAGAAGAGTTAATCAAAAAACTAAAAAGAGTTAAGCGAGATGGATTCAAAAAAGAGCTGGAGCTTTATTGGATTGTTTATGGTCGTATTAGTGTTAACCATCCCTTTCTATTCTGCTAATGCTTTAGCCGTTTCCGTGCAGATAACTAAAAATCAAGGCTTGGCGGGAATGGAGCACTATATTGATGCTCAAAGTGATGTGTGGACGGTAGAAGCGTTGATTACTGACGCACTAAATGAATCCATTGCTCCTGAACAAGTGCGATTAAGAATTGGTAATAATGATGCTCCTTTCAAATCTTGTACCCAAAGCAATTTAGGAGTAGTCTGCGAATATATTAGCCCTTTAACTGACGGGGTCCAAGAGGCAGAGCATTCATTTAAAGTTGTTTATAATTTTGTAAATTTATATGGCGAAGAAGATACTTCTTCCAATGCCGATTATATTAGAGCAGATGGTTCTGCTCCCACTATTTCTTTTTTCGCCAATGGCGCTAAACAGCTTAAAGAGAAAGGCGATAATCAAGGAAAAATCTGGTTAGATTTTACGGTCAATGATAAAAAATCGGGCGTTCCTTCTGTTGGTTTAAAACAAATTGATATTATCGATGCTGATTCAGGTACAGTGTTACAAACTATTGCTGGTTTTTCCAGCGAACAAGAAAGTTTTAATTATGTAACCGACGGCGGATTCGGAGGAATTTTACAGGCTTCTTTAAGTGGAGAAGGCAAGAAAAAAATCAAGATTAAGGCAGAAGATAATTTAGGGCACGTTGAAACCAGTAAATATGTCCAATTTTTTGCTGATTTTATCACGCCCGTAATTCAAGACGACCTTAATTTAACTCGCTTTGGAAAATTTATTGGAGAATTTACCGGGAAGACCGATATTGTTGTCAATATAGTGGAAGCCAGTGTGCCCAGCGTAATCGCTTATTCTGATCAAGCTGATTTGAATGGCAATAAAGCTGAATGTGAAGCAGATGATGAAACGGATAATCTCTGGCACTGTCTGTGGGAAGATGTAAACGTCAAGCCGGAAAGCACCGTCAAAATATTAGTTATTGCCACTGATGCATATGGCAATAAAGCCGAAAAAACTATTACTAAAACTTTAGTGGTAGATAAATCTCCCCCTAAAATAGATTTCTTTGGAACTAAGCGCCAGTTTGAAGAGAGAAGTTATTTTAGAGATGGTGAAATTAAATTAATTTTGATTACTAAGGATGAAGGGGCAGGAATTTCTAAAGAAGGCATCAGAGCAAATTTAGGGGTGTTCGGATTAAGTAATTATGAAGAGCCGACTGAATGCACGGAAAAAGATGGGGCTTTAGAATGTTATTGGGAATTTGACAGCGGGAATATAGGTGAAGGAGTAGTTACGTTTGGACTATCTCAATTTGAAGATAATGTAGGCAATGCTGGAACTGCTCCTGAATATGAATTCTTTTCCGACAAGACTGGGCCGAAAGTAGAAAAAATAGAAGTATATGGATTTTCGGCAGCCGGAGATAAAGATTATTTCCAAAGCAATGATATTCTTAAAATTATTTTAACTATCTCTGAAAGCAGCGGGCTAAATATTTTAGTTAATGCCAATGATTTAATCATGGATGCAGAAACTAAATTTCCGGAATCAGACTTTATTGATGAAGCCGGATGGCAAAGATTTACTGAAGAAAGCTGTAAGAAAGAAGCTGGTTTCTGGGAATGTGTAATTGAAACGGAAGCGATTAAAAGTGGTCCTGATCCGAGTGCCAGATTAGAATTAAAAGTACAAGATACTGCCGGCAATGATGCAACCGAATGGAAACGAGAACCTAAAAATGTTAAAAGTGGTGCAGCAGGAAAGTATCAAATTGATATTGCCGGATTAAGCACCGAAGATAATCCTGATTTCTGGGAAGTTCAAGCCGTAACTCCGCTGGGTGGAGCCAGCGCGTTTATTGATTTAGATGTTACTCCTTTAACTTATTCCCGTCTGCCCTTTAGTGTGAAATTAAAAACCATTAATTCTAATGTGGAAGCTTTGAATATTGAAATAGCCGGATGCAGCACCGAAGCGGAAATGAAAAGTGCAGAAGAAAGCGCTGTTCAAGAAACTAAGACAGCTTTAACACCAACCGGAGCAGCCACGGCTACTGCAGGTTCTTCTTCACCAATAATCAGCCGCAATATCTTGTATGGTGGCTCTACTCCTGAAGGAGATATGACTCCTACGCCTAGCGTTATTTTAGAATTTGCTCCTTTTGATGGCCGCAAATTATTTTCAATTAGCCAATCCGGTGTTGAATTTGTACAAAAAGATGTTGAATACATTTGTCAATTAAAAATATTCTCTAAAGTAGGAAAGAATGCGGTTAAAGCACCGGAATTGCAAGACGTAGTCATTAAAGTTCCATTTGCCTTTTCTACTTTGGGGGCAGAAGATGAAAATTTAGCTCAGCGAATTAAAGAAGCGCGTGAAGAAGCTGAAATAACTATCTTAGAGGTTATTGGTACTTTAGCTAAGATTTTGAAGTGGGTCGATTACCTCATTAGGGTTTACCAAATGGTAGTGGGGGTTATTAATATTATAACTACTGCACAGGCTGGTTTTGATACTTCACGTGCAACGGCAATAGGAGAAATATCTGCCACTGCAGTCTGTTTTGGTGTGAACAGCGGTTCAAAAGCAGTTAATGAAGCTTTAACCATTCCTAATCAAATTATTAATGTGCTTACTTGTCAGCCAGATTCTTCTTTTGGTTGGTATGGTACCTGGCAGAAATACATTACTAATTATTACAATATCGCCCTGAATGAGGCATTAGGTACGAATGAAAAAAGTTATGCCCCAAGATTAAATATTCAAAGTAATTTATATTTGTCTATTGCCGGATTATGTTTGCCGGGAATTATTAAGAATGTAGATAAATATAGGCAGATTAAGTGCCGAAAAATTGCCTGCCTAGAAAATGAAGTCGCCGCTGGTTTAGCGACCATTAATATGTGTGAGGAGCAGGAAGGCTTATTGACCTGTAAATATTTCCTGGGCGAACTGTGGTATATTTTCCCTTTAACTCAATTTTGGGACCAAGTTATTAACTTTTTTTATGAAGCAATTAAAGATCCGTTAGCGATCACTCATACTCTCTCTATTATTACCTGCGGGTTAATTTGTGTTGCCAGCAACAACCTGTATTCGACGTGTAAAGTGATTTACTTTATTTGGGATATGGTTGATTGGTTGGAAAGCCTAGCCGGTTTTGTCACAACTTTGATAGCCGAATTTGATGGGGGAGGATTAAATTATTGTGATAGTGTGCTGTAAAATGAGTTGATGATTAAAAATAAAAAGCTGTGAAAAATGAAAAAGAAATTACCTGCGTCCAAAAAAATGAGACATCTGTCCCTAAAAACAGGACGGACGTCTCAAGTTACGGGACAAAGATGCGGCAAAGTATTGGGATTTTTTTTTAAAACTCCGAATGATTCAGTAACTGTTCGAGAGCTAGCTGTGAAAGTTGGCATGAGCCGTTCAACAATCCAGCGTTGCTTGACGACGCTGCGCCAAGAAAAATATATCTCAGAGAATAACCAATGGATAGATTCATGGTTCAACAAAGTACGCAAAATTAACTATTATGTTGAACAGATTTGTTCCAGCGGCATAGTAGATTATTTGGAAGAGCAGTTAGGCGCTTCCGCAATAATCCTGTTTGGAAGTTTCCGAAAAGGGGAAGCGGTTAAAGATAGTGATATTGATATTTTTGTCGAATGCGCCCGTGAAAAAGAAGTTAATTTAAGAGAATTTGAAAAAAAATTGGGGCATAAAATACAGGTGTTTACAAAGCCAAAAATAACCCTTCTGCCCGCGCATCTGTTGAACAATGTTGTAAATGGAATTAAATTAAAGGGGTATTTTACTATAAAATGAATGAACTTATGGATTGGAAGGAATGTGAACAAAATTTTATCAGGAAAGTTAGCCAAGACCCTGAAAAAATAAAATCCATTATAATTATGGCCAATCAAAGGCTTGATTTTGTAAAATCAGTTAAGGTAACAGAAAAAAATGTTAGTTTTATATTTGACGATTATTATGAAATTATTAAAGAGCTGCTAATAGCCTTAATGCTGAAAGCAGGAATGAGGTCTAAAAACCACCAATGTTTATTTACTTTTTTTTCCGCAAAATTTGGTTATGAAGCCGAAGTAAATACTATTCAACAGATGAGTTTTCTGCGAAATAGGTTAGATTATTATGGCGAGGCAATTGAATACCATTATTTCCAGGAAAATTATAAAAGCTTTGAAGAGATTATAAAACTATTATTTAAATTACTAAAAAAATGATTAAAAAAACCTTTAGTTTAATTGTATTACTTTTATTAGTTTTTAGTACGTTTACAGTTGCCCAAACAGAAGAAACTACTGCTGATCCTTGTTCCGGAGTGTTTGGCTGGTTAGGTTGTTTATTATTTGGCAGTTCGGAAGCAAGAGCAGGAAAGGGCTGGTTTGATAGAGAGGATGCATTGGTGGGGAAAGTAGTAGAGGATGAACCAGTACAAGCTGGAACTTTCCCTGGTCAGTTATCTCCAAGTCAAGATTGGGTTTATAACGGGAATAGTTGGATTCAAGCAGATTCTAATGAAGGCATTACTTTTATGCAGGAGCATCTAAAATTTATAGGAGCACCAACAGATGATTTTGGAACTATCGATAATGAAGTGAGTGATCAAGGCTGGGAATATTGGAATAAAGAAGGCGTTCTTTACGCCAAAGATACTCAAGGCGAAATTAAAAAACAAGTCTTAAACCAAGAGGGTGTTTATGTATGGGAAGAAACAGACCAATCGCCAGCACCGCCGGCGGAAGTTGTTACAGTACCTTATAGTACACCAGCACAACAAGGGATTCCAGGAGATTCTTCAACACCAGTAACACCTAAGCCCACGTCTAAGCCAGCAGTTGTACCAACACAACCGGGTGCACCCACTGCTAAAAAAGCAGGAGCTTCTGCTTCGGGCACAACAACGCCAGTGCCAACACCACCTACACCTGCACAAACTACCCTTTCACCAATTGATCACAGTAATGACATACTTTTAAAAGAAGAAATGATGATAAAATCATATGATAAAGCAAAATCTTTGTTAGGTGAAAAAACATTTGAGGAATATACAAAAGCCAATTTAATCACGTTATGGTCTGTAGCTTTTTCTATGTATCAACCCACATACGATCAAAAAGGCAAAGTTACTGGATATACAGAGAAACAACAAAAAGATAATGACGGGAACCCCAGGACCGTATATCAATTAAGCAACGGTGGTACTTTAATTGCAGTTGAAAAAGCAGATTATATAACTCTTTATCGTGATGCACCAGGCTCGACTCTTGGTTCTACAGATCGCAGTCAAACTTTAAGAAAAGATGGAGTAACTATTGCTACTCAGAATAATGAACAATTTGTGAAAAATACTTTGGTCGTTAATGGCGAATCACTTCAAGTAGCTAAAGGCACTGATGTTAATGCTTTAACTTCTGGAAAAGCAGTTCCTTTCTTTAGCGAGAAAGGCGAAAAGATTGGGGAAGCTCAGGCAGCCGGTGATGAAGTCAGCGTCACTAATTACGACGAAGAGACTCAGAAAACTCTTAATACTAAAACTGGTGAAACTTTAGATTTAATCGGAGATTATTCTACTAAAACTGGTTTCCTGCCTTCTGGAGGAACCTTGTCTACTAAAACAACAACTGCTGATGGAACAGTTACTCCGACTAAATATGTAGTTGATTACGATTACAAAGGAACCGGCGAGGATAAGAAATTATCTAAAGTAGATGTGTATGATAGGCGGGGCAACAAAGTTGGCGTGCAGTTTGATAATGATGGAGATAATGTTCCGGAGGCAGCTTATCTTCAGTCTGGAGATGATATGCACGAAATCGACCTTGCTACTGGAACAACAACTACAATTTACCAAAAAAGCGAAGACGGAAACTGGATGGTGGTTAAATCCAGAAGTACTTCTGCCGAAGGAGGGGGATTAACATTAATTAACGCAGGTACACTACCTCCTAATAAAATTCAAGGTCGCCTTGACGCTGCTTACACTTCTCCTGGCATGAAAACAGCCCAAAAAGTTCTTGAATCTATTTATGCTCTTCCGGCTTCCATTAAATCTTATCCAGCTATCAGCAAATTACTGTTTGGAGAGACGGATGCTTATCAAGAGTGGCAACGGAAATGGGATAAAGCTTTTGCACCTATGTTGGGCAGCAACTGGTTCCCTTCAGCTATCTGTGAACCAGAATATAAATGGAAAGATAATACTCCGCAGGGAAAAGCAGTCATTAAAACTGCTTCAGGAACATATCAAGCAGTAGCCAGCATTCAGATGGAAAAATCAGAGAAAAAATCCCCTATCTTGTGTCAGAAAAATCCCGACGAAGAAGCGGATGAGCAGTGGATCTGTGATTTGGGGCAAGTATGTAAAGAAGATCAATTCTGTTATGCTGATGAAGATGATGAAAAACCGTTACAAGGATATTTCTATAAAATCACTTGGGCCGTTTCTGCTCCTCAAGATGATGCTTTGACTTTATATGTAGATGAAAATGGAGTGGCCGTTTCATTTAATATTGTTTTAAATCCAGGTAATATTCCTTTATACAACCGGATGGGTAATTTAGTTTCACCAATCATGTTAGAGAATGGTGCTTCGGATAAAGATGCTATCATTAAATATTCGCCTAAAGAATATAATGAGGCCTGCATTGTCTGGCACCAAGCGCCTTCTACAGTTAATACTTTTACGGGAACTACGGAAATTCCTAACGTCTGCTTTACTGTAGTAAATTCTGATGTGGGCAGAGTAGAATGGGAACAGGCCGGGCAAAGTTCTGCTAGAGTATCAGAGAACAAAGGGGAAATCTCTAGAAATAGTAATTGGTAATTAGTTAGTAAAACAACAATAATTAAATAATAATTAATCCAAGAGAAAGAATTATGAACAAGCATTGCAAACATTATCTGGATTCATTCAAATTAACTAAAGATCATTTATATACTTTTTTAACCGACTTGATTGTTTTTTCTTTAATTTTACTGTCTTTCTCCTGGTTAAGCGCAACTTTGCAGCGCAAATCCGCAGAAGTCTTGCAGGGCAAATCCGCAGAAGAGATTCAAACTTTATTGGCTTCCTCGAATCCAGAACAATTGCTGCCTTTTCTGACCCAATTAAAATCTTTTTTGATTTGGTCGATAGTTATTGCTGTAGCTTTGATTATTGGTTATTTCCTGTTATTTTCTCTTTCACAGGCAGTAATCTGGTATCATTTACTAAAAAAGAAATTAACCCATAAGATTTATTGGCGCTGGAATTTATTAGATTTGTTTTTAATCGTTCCTGTACTAGTATTCGGATTTTTTTATTTAATAATTCGCTTGCTTTCCGCATTATTAATCAACTTAGTTTTTTCTTTAGTGCCTAAGTTTAATTTACTGCATCCGGTGTTCATGCAGAATGTCCGGTTATTCTATAACGGCACGGTTAATTTTTTCTGCACTGTAATTATTTTAGTTATCTTATTGTTAATCTGTCACCAATTTGCTCTTAAGTATAAAGTGTGGGAAGCAGTGGGCAAGGGATTTAGTTTACTAAAACAAAAATGGAAAAGTTTAGGAAGATTAATTTTATTCTCGACTGCAACCGGCTTAATTTTAATGCTTATTACCCTGCCTATTAAGAAAGCGCTGCTCTATTCCCCTTTAGCCTTAAATTTGGTTAATTTAGTCGTCGTCATTGCCTTCCTAGCTTGGTTAAGGATATATTTATTCAAAACCCTTGCTGAAGAGCAGAAGTGATCTTGGTGTGTTTAGATGGCTATTCCTGTTTTTGATTTAAAGCCGTTTATTTCTAATCAATTGATTAAAATTAAAGTGATCCCTAATGCCAGCAGCACTAAATTAGTTGAAGAGACAGGGCATTTAAAACTTTATTTGAAAGCCGTTCCGGAAAAAGATAAAGCTAACAAAGAATTGATTAAATTTTTTAAGAAAGAATTTAAGTTAGCCGTTGAAATTAAATCTGGCGAAAAAAGCCGGGAGAAAGTGCTGAGAATTAAACGATAGTTTTTAAAATAAAACCTATTTAAGCTTCTTGATGAAATTTATTACTTCCAGAAAAATTAAACTTGACAAGCCTTTAAATGAATTGGATAAATTTGTTCTTCGTTTTATTAATATAATAAAAGAACATGTTGATTATGTTGTAATTAGCGGCTATGTTTCTATTTTATTAGGAAGATCCAGAGCCACCGAAGATGTTGATATTTTTATTAAACCCCTAAATAAAGATGTTTTCGTAAAATTATATCATCATCTTAAAGAAGCCGGGTTTTGGTGTTTAAATGCGGAAAGCGAAGACGAGGTTTACAATTACCTTACAGAAAAATTAGCGGTTCGTTTTGCCAATCAAGGAGAAACTATTCCTAATATGGAAGTAAAATTTCCTAAAAACGAATTAGATGAAGAAGTATTTACGGATTTTCTTGAGGTTGAAACCGCAGAAGGAATGATAAAAATTTCTTCTTTAGAAAGACAGGTTGCTTTTAAAAAGTATTACTTAAAATCACAGAAGGATTTAGAAGATGCAAAACATATTGAAGAAGTGTTTAAAGAACATTTAAATCAGGAAAAAATTAAAAAGTACAAAAGAATATTAGAGCTAAAATATGGATAAACTTAAAGTTTCAAAAGATAATGATGAATCGCGGATGCTCTTTGTTGATTATTGGGCTAATTTTGTTAGAGGGCATTCCGACCAGGAGTGGGGCGAGCAACAAAAACGATTAATAGATTCTCAAATGCAAAGTGCTAAACATTCTTCTTTAACACCTAAGCAATACTTAAAATTAAAAGAAAAAAATTAAAGTTTAAACAACCATCAAATTTTAAATAATCATGCCGTTTCTGAAGCATCTCGGTGCGGTTTTAAAATGACTAATTCTACTCCGGCAGCAGCAGCAATTTCGTCCGTAAATGAATCATGATAATTTTTTTCACAGATAACTTTCTTAATGCCGGCATTAATAAGCAGTTTCATGCACACTGAACACGGTTTATAGGTTCCATATAAAGTTGCTCCTTCAGCAGAAACGCCACGCAAGGCTGCCTGAGCAATCGCGTTTAATTCTCCATGCACGGTGCGCAAACAACGTTCTTCTTCTTTTCCGGATTCATCTATCGTCCTATAGATCTTACATCCGACTTCAGTGCAATGTGGTAATCCTCGCGGAGAACCGTTATAGCCAGTAGCAATGATCTGTTTGTCTTTAACGATTACTACACCAATTTTTCCCCGTAAACAAGTAGCTCGTTTAGCTACTTCTTTAGTAATATTAATGAAATATTCATCCCAACTGGGGCGGGGCTGCTGATATTTTTTTCTTAAATCATACAGCATTCGGTCAATTTTTTTATATGATTCTTCTACAGTGCCATTATTGTTCAAAATTATTTTGGCTTCTTTCACTACTTTATGCAGCTGTTGTTTGGTTGGATCGGCATTTTGTTCCAAAGTTTCTTTTTCCACAAATTCTTCAAAAGTTTGGACATCTCCTTCCCGGGCTCTTGCTTTTAACCGTTCAAATCTAATTTTTGGTTCAGCATCAACTAAAACTAACACAAAATTAGGTTCTTGCCGCAATGATTTTATTTCTTCTGGATTGCGGATGGAGCTGATCACAAAATTATTATCTTTCTGTAAATGTATTTTTATTCTGGCTCGATTAGCTAAAATACTTGCTCCATATTTGGCGCGCATTTCATTAGCCAAATTAATTAAATTCTCCCTAGTCGATTCAATCTTTCTTTCTTTAGCTTCTATTCTGATTTCATCAGACAGAGAAAAATGAATAAAGCCTTTCTGCTGTAAATATTCCGCTACAGTATCTTTTCCGCAAGCAAACATACCGACTAGGCCAATGATCATCTTAAGAGGTGAATTTTCTCTCTTTAAAACGATTGTTATGGTTGAAAAAAGATAATTAAACCGAGAGAACCAAACCAAGAGAATCAGAAAGATAGACTAAAATTTATATGTAACCTGCATATATGTACGGGCGCATAAATAATTTTAAATAAAGTAAACTATTCATTTGATTAATGAGTAAAAGAGGGAAGTTTATAGTTTTAGAAGGCTTAGATGGGGCAGGAACAACTACGCAGGCCTTTTTATTATGTAAATATTTATTTGAAAAACATAAAGCCAATGTGCCGGTTTTAACTCGGGAACCAACGTCTTTAACCCCTTATGGTTTGGAAATAAGGCGAAGATTAAAACACGAGCTTCTTCCTAATGAAACAGTTATTGATGATTTCAAATATTGGGCTGATTTATTTGTTAATGACCGGAAATGGCATCTAAGCGAAATAATTGAAAGTAATCTGCACAAAGGGTTAACAATAATTTCCGATCGGCATATGTTGTCTACTTTAGCATACCAATCTGCACAGGGTGGACAAATGGAGTATTTAGTTTCCTTGCATGCCGGGTTAACCGCACCGGATTTAACTTTATTTTTACGCGTTCCGGTCGATGTTTCCCTGCATAGAATCATGGCTAATCGCTGCGGAACACCGGAATTTTTTGAAAAGAAAGAATTCTTGGAAAAGACGGCGCAAAATTATGAACACGCAATTAATCTGGTTGGTCAACAACAAAAGGTAGCTATTATCGATGGAACTTTGCCCATAGAAGAAGTACATCAGCAAATCCGAATAGAAGTTGATAAATTGTATAAATAATTTTAACTTCACTTTAAAATTAATTTAGAATAGATAATCAATTTAACTCAAATAAAATTAAACTTTTTCTTTAACTTCAGCTGGTTCTTCAGCTTCTGCTTTCTTTTCTTTAAAGAAATTACCTAATTTTTTGCAGCCTCTTTGAGCATTATAAGAAATCTTAGACATAAAAAAATCTATCACCCCTTTTTCTAAACATCTACCTTGGTAATTTGAAAACCGGGCAAGCTATATAAATACTGTTAGCGTCGAAAATATATTCTTTGAACCGATACTACTCGACAAATAGAACCGATTATTACTCATTTAGAAAGTAGTATTAGATTGTATCAGTTCTTCTGCATCAGCTCAACGGTTTGATGCGAATCCACTTCTCCCGAAGCAGCATTTATTTTTATATTAATAAATTGCAGAGTTTTGGTAATAAAAGTAAAATTCCACAAAGTTTTTCCTAGAATAGTCTGCAGCACGATAAATCCATCACCGAGTACCATGCTGGGAAATAATTCTTTTACTTTACCGGCAAAAATAGTTCTGGCTTTTTCAAAGGGAATGACCACTGATTTTATCTCTAGTTCTTCCACCACATCGCTTTCTCTTTTAAAAATATCATCTTCTTTTTGTAAAGTTATTTCTCCGGCTTGATTATGAACAAATACAACTATTTTTTCTTTCTTAGGATCATAAAAAGCAATTTCCCAAGCACTTTTGGCTTGATATTGAGAATCTAAAGAACTAAAAAAATGAGAAAGAACACCTTGCGGATGAGCTTCTTTCCAGGAGGTAAATAGCCGGTTTTGTTTTAATTCCACAACGGCATCATGTACATCTGGCAATTCCATTTAAGCATATTCTCTCCAAGTGTAATTACATTTAGTACATCTAAAAAATCTAGTTTCAGGCTCATCTGCTCCCCTGGTCTGTTGAGTCCAATAATAAGCAATTTTATTATCACATTTAGCACATTTAATTTTAATTCTAGGCAGGGTTTCCAACTGTTCAATAACTTCGATTCTTTTATTTTTTACTACTTCTTTAAGTTCAGTAGTTGCTTCATCTTCAGGGGCTTTAGTATAGCCGCAGCTACAGAATAAAATTCTTTTACCGGCTTTTTCTTTTGGCCTTAAGATGGACCCGCATTTTGGACAGAACATGTTGTATATCACCCCGATTGAATATTACCATAGAAATCCCCTGCCTATTTATATATTTTGTTAAAGTTTAAGCTCTTTACCTTTGTATATTTATCCCCAACGGTCTAACGCGCACTTTTATCAATAACCAAACTT
>JBBSWB010000065.1:0-4691 GCA_038046465.1 Nanobdellota archaeon | reverse complement strand
TATCAGTAATCTCTGCCCAAGTAACTACTTTTTGTAACAGTAAATCTTCAATTGAAGTACCTCGTCTATAATAATTTGCAATATGGTGCTCCGGAAAAGTACTGTTTAGATAGGTAGACAAATACCCACCCAATTGACACAATCCAACCCCTTTGATTACGTCTGCCCAAGTGATAAGTCTAGAGTCGAATAAAGGTTGAGCTATTTCCAGGTACAAGTTTAGATCCCTCAAGGACTCTAATTTACTACCAGTTTTGTTAAGCATCAAGATTAACCCATTCACCGCCTGCTCCCAAGGGACCCTTCCTCCGTATAAAAAGGGCAGTCTAAATTTGAGCAGGTTTCCAAAGAAATAGTTATACTCAGTTCCGACTGCTTTTTTAAGTTCTAAAACATCATCCCAGTGCTCTAATAAAAATTTAGTAAATTCTTTGTTGAAGTCGGTATCAAAGCCGAATGATTGAAGCAGCTGTAAGCGATTTTCCATCTCCGGGCTAGCATGGGCCAAATAATCAAGCAAAGCAATCAAAGGCGCAAAATCTATTCTGGCCCTATAAACTTCCAGTTTAAATTCCTTCCAATTCATTGCAGTTTCTTTCTTGCTTAATCCCCAAAACTTTTTCTTAGCAAGTATTTTTTGTAGGCTTCCTCCATACCAAGAAGTGGCTTTAACTATGTCACGAGAATATAATCGTACTATTTCGCTAATCTTTTTTCCGTTAAACGAAGAGCTATACGTTGAATCTATTTCTAAGATTTTGTTTTCATCATAACCCAGATCACTTATTTTTTTCAGCAGCCTTTCTTCAAAACCATATACTCTTCGTTCCGTGCGGCCGATTTTTCTCAATAATAGTTTAATCTTTCTTTTGACCGATTTATTGAAAGCAGTTATTTCTGCTTCGTCTTTTAAAGCAGGTAATTTTTTTTCTCTTTCATTAAGAAGCGCGAATATTTCTTCTAAATATTCATATTCTTTTAATAACCATTCTTTTTCTTTCAGTATTTCTTTTGTTGTTTTCATAGATGAAAATTTCTGGCGGAGTTTAGAAAAATAATTTACCCAACCATATACCCATTATTGTTTTTTAAATAATCTTTGGCTAAATCCAATTTAAATTTATTCTCAGCATAAACAGTATAAAGTAATTCTCCTTTTTTCACTTTATCATGGAATTTTTTAGTTAAAAATAAACCTGAGCCTTTATCTTCAGGAGCACCGGCAAGCCGGGCAAGTTTAGCGATAACTAAATTATCTATCTCTCTAATTTTGCCGCTTTTTTTACTATATACTGGATAAGTAAATTCGCCTAACTGGGGCTTTTTATTTTTTCCTTGCGCAGCAATTATTTCATGCATTTTTTTTAATGCGCGACCGCTTTCTAAAATTTCCCGGGCTGCTTTAAGTCCAGTACCTTTCTTATATTTTGGAGTCATTTCTAATAAGGCACCCGCCATCATGACTGCTTTTTCTTTTAAGTCCGGAGGAGCAAGAGGATCATTCCTTAAAACCGCCATAACATCTTCGGTTTCTAATAAAGGACCAATACCATTGCCTATCGGATGAGAACCATCAGTAAGAATTACTTTAACAGTAATGCCTAATTTCCTTCCAATTAATTCAAACATATGCTTCAAATGCATTGCTTCTCTTAAGGTGCTGGCTTTGGTGCTTTTTCCCATAGGGATGTCAATTAAAACATATTTGGCCGTAACCGAATATTTTTTAGCCATTACTGAAGCTAACAACTGCCCTTCTGCATCTATCGACAACGGCGCTTCAACTTCAATGATCTTATCGTCAGCAGGAGCTAAATTCATCGAACCCCCATGAACCATGCAGGCATGAGTTTTTTTGACTATGCTTTTAATTTTCTGTTCACTTAACTCGACTTTAGCCAGGCATTCCATGGTATCCGCTGTTCCTGCCGCCGACGTTATGGCTCGTGAACTGGTTTTAGGCATAGTAAAACCGGCTGCGGCAATGATGGGAACGATTACCATGGTAGTTCTGTTTCCAGGTACTCCGCCAATACAATGTTTATCTAAGGTGGACCCATTAAATTTTAATCTCTTGCCGGTATTAACCATGGCCCGAGTTAGCCCGACTATTTCTTTATGGCTTAACCCATTAGTCAACGAGCCGGCAACAAAATAAGTTTTTTCAATATCAGTCAAGCGATCATTGCTGATATCATCGCTGATATGATATAATTCTTCATATGTAAGATGCTTTCCAAATAATTTATCACGGATATGTTTAATGGATTGGGGCTTTCCGGTCATACCTACATCTACTAAGTGCCCTTCTCTGATGTTTAATCGGTCCAAGACTTCTTCAAATAATCCGATTTTTCCTTCCGGAACTGCTTTTTTACTTTCAGAAATGTCTAAAACACACACAACTTCTTTTCCGGTGTCTTTAACTAAAATACGATCACCAGAATGTAAATCTAATTTTTTGGCATCATGCACATTAAGAATAGCTACTAAGATTCCTCCGGTAGCAATATCCATGTCTTTTACTTTAAATTTCATCAGCTGCCTCTTTTGAACTTAAACTGAGTACAAATAGATAACTTACAAATAATCTTAATAAATGCTCTTAAATTTATAAACCTAATCGTTTTAGAAATGCTTCTACTTTAGGGATATCTTCTTTGCAGCCAAGATCAAGCCAATAATCTTTTATTTTTATAACTTTTACTTTGCCTTGTTTAGCAAGTAAAGTTAATGCATCCGGCAATTCATACTCTCTTCTTTCCGACTCTTTTACTTGTTCTAAAGCTTCAAAGATTTTAGGAGTAAATTTATATAACGCCGTATTAATAAGATTGCCAACAAATTTTTTTGGCTTTTCTTTTATTTCAATAAGATTATTATTCTCATCTTTAATTAAAACCCCATATTTTTCGGGGCTTTCTGAATGAATTCCTGCTACATAAATATAATCATCTTCTTTTGCAATTGCTTTGAAATCTTTTACCGAACATAAATTATCCCCTCCTATCGAGATAAAATTTTCTTTTCCACAGAAAGATTTAACCTGCAGCAGAGCGTGTCCCGTCCCTAACTGTTCTTTTTGCTCAACTAATTTGGCTTTGAAACCATATTCTTCTAAAAAGGATTTTATTTTTTCTTTTTTATAACCAACCACTAAGCAAAACTCTGTATATCCGGCTTGCTGTAAATTTTTTAAAACATAATACAAAAAAGGCTTGCCCTTTACTTTTACTAACACTTTAGGGATAGTTTCAGTAAGCGGCAGCATCCGCGTTCCTTTTCCGGCAGCCAGGATTACAACTTTCATTTTATTGCAACTCTCCTCGTTTTTCAAAAACTTTTTCTTCAAAAAATTTAGCAATCTCTTTAAAATTGCTGAATTTAAAATCTGCTATTTCTAAATTATCTTTTGCTTTTAAATCTTTATATTTCCCTCGTTGCAATAAAACGGTTTTAAAACCCAATTCCTTGCCATACCTAATTTCTGAATCTATTCTATCTCCGATAACCCAAATAAGTTCATTTGGGAAATCGAGCGAAATCTTTTTGAAAATTTTTTGTTTTTCTTCACTAGTGGGGCAGATAAAAATCTGATCAAATAGGTCAGTGATATTCAGCACAGCTAATTTTTTGTATTGAAAATCTGGATTGCCTTTGCTTACCAAGAATTTTTTATAATCATTTCTAACCAGCAGCCCTCTTACCCCCGAATAAAGCTTAATGCTATTCAGATCTTCCTCAGTATAATTATCCGGCAAACGTAGAAATAAAGTATCATCAAGATCAAAGATTATCAAAAGTTGTTTAGGCATGTAAAACCCCCATAATTAAAGTTATTTGTTTACAAACTGGGCGAGTAAACACCAAAAGTAAAAACTATTACTTTTGTGTCCCAAAAATGTCTTACATTTTTGAGGACATTAAAAACCCATTAGATTTTTATTTTTTCCTGTAACCAAATTTCTGGTTATATTTTTTGTGATCAAGAAGGTCTAAAATAAAACATACTATTTCAACTTGGTCCCCTTTGATTGTATAAAGCATTCTCCAAAAACCAGTAAGTTCTGCTCTCCACAAGTTCTGTACATTATAAGTTTTAGGAATTCTGTTTTTAGGAATATTGTCTCCATAAAAAGGGTTTGCTCTAATTAATTCTGTTTTTTGTTTTATTGACCTCAACAATTGTATTTCTTCAGTATTTTCTTTTTCTTCTTGTATCTGATGCCCTGCAATTTCATTTAGTCGTTTATATTCATCCTCTGCTTCACCCAAAAGGATTACCCTAACCGGCTTATTCATATTTCCGTTCCTCTTTTAACCAATTCCTGTAGCTCTTTTCTTTCTGTAAATATCCATAAGATTCCTTTCGTTCCAATAAGTATTTTTCCGCTCATCTGCAAGTAATCTAAAACCTGCAGCAGCGTTTGATGCATGACTTTTCTCGGCAGCCGGCGTTTTAATTCTGCAACCGTTATTACTTCTCCTACTTCTTTCAGAATGTCTTCAACCATTAAAACAGTATTCAAAGTAGGCGAATGAGCTAATTGTGCATTTTCTAAGATTTGTTCAGTTTGAGCCATATTGATATAAGATTATAGCTAAAAAGCATATTTATATATAAATGTTTTGATAAAAAGGCACTATCCGTTTTATGAGTGATACATTTCTCAAATCACTCACTTTTTTCT
>JBBSWB010000064.1:0-2023 GCA_038046465.1 Nanobdellota archaeon | reverse complement strand
ATTAGTTTTAATACTTCTTGAACGATATGCTCGGCAGTCAGACCAAACTTTTTTAACAACTCTTCTGGATTTCCTGATTCCCCGTAACGGTCATTTATACCAATCATTTTTATTTTAGTTGGATAAACTTGGCTTAAATATTCAGCGATGGCTCCGCCCAACCCGCCAGTTATTTGCGCCTCTTCTGCAGTAATTATTTTTTTACATTTTTTTGCGGCAGCCAAGATGGTTTTCGTATCTAATGGTTTAATGGTGTGACAATTAATTACCATTGCGCTGATTCCTTTTTTTTGCAGGATCTCTGCAGCAGCTAAGCATTCGTAAACAACCGGTCCAGCACCGATCAAAGCAACATCTTTTCCGTCTTTCCAAATTTGTGCTTGACCAATTTTAAAAGGAGTATTAATAGTGGTTATCTGTTCAGTTTTTTCTCGAGCAAAACGCATATACGCTGGCCCTTTATATTCTGCAAAGGCTTTGGTGGCTTTTTTAGTCTGCTCATAATCTGCAGGGACAACTACCACTATGTTGGGGAGAGCACGCATGATGGCTATATCTTCTAAAGCTTGGTGAGTTGAACCATCTGGGCCGACAGAAATTCCAGCATGAGCTCCGGCCAGTTTTACATTTTGATTATTATAACAAATAGTAGTTCGGATTTGTTCCCAACATCTTCCCGGGCAAAATACGGCATAGCTAGAAGCAAAAGGGATTTTTCCCACTGCCGCCATTCCCGAAGCTACGGTTACCAAATTTTGTTCAGCAACGCCCACTTCTACAAATCTTTCTGGAAATTTCTCGCGGAACTGATGGACTTTAATTGATTCGGCTAAATCTGCACAAAGAACAACTATCTTTTTATTGGTTTTACCTAATTCAACTAAAGCTTCTCCATAACCATTTCGAGTAGGTATTTTTTCTCTGCCTAAATTTAAGTGCAAAGATTTATTCAGGCCGTTTAAGTTTTTAAGGTTCATTATCAATTTATCATTATTTTATTATTGATCCTCATTTTTTCTCGAGTTTTAATTTTTCTTTTCTTAATTCGGTTAAAGCTGCCTCAGCTTGTTCTTTAGTTGGAGCTTGACCATGCCAACTACAATTATTTTCCATAAATGAAACTCCTTTTCCAGGAATGGTGTTAGCAATAATCATTAACGGTTTTTTTTGATTAGTTCTGGCTTCTTTAAGAGTGGAAAGGATTTTGGGCAGATTATGCCCATCAATCACTTTTACATTCCAATTAAAAGCTTGGTATTTTTTGTCTAATGGATCAAGAGGCATGACTGTTTCAGTATTGCCGCTGATTTGAATATAATTGCGATCAAGAATAGCAACTAAATTATTTAATTTATATTTAGCTGCAAACATCACCGCTTCCCAAATATTTCCTTCATCATGTTCGCCGTCAGAAGTTAAACAGAAAACTAAATTATTCTTTTTATCCCCCTTTAAAGCCAAAGCCATACCCGCAGCTTGCGATAATCCTGAACCTAAAGGGCCGGAAGTGGTTTCTAAGCCAGGAAGAGATTGGCGATGCGGATGTCCTTGTAATCGCGTTCCTAATTTTCTTAACGTCATTAATTCTTTTTTAGGAAAATAACCAGCATTGGCTAAAGCAGCATAAAGAACGGGGCAAATATGCCCGTTGGAAAGAACTACATAGTCTCTTCCCTCCCAATTTGGTTTTTTGGGATTATGTTTTAAAATATTAAAATATAAAGCTGCAAAGATATCGGCCATGCCCAATGAACCGGCCGGATGTCCAGATTTTGCTTCAGCTAAGGAAACGACAATATCCTGTCTAAGAACATTAGCCATCAACTGGAGGCTTTTAACTGTAGTTAATTTTCTCATCGTCCCTCTTTTTTTAACATAAAAGTTTTTTATATTCAAAGTAAAGTTTTTTGATTAATAAATATTTGGGTGGAATGACTAAAGAGATATCCCAAAATCTAACTTCTTCAAAACCGTAATACTTCAGTAACCTGAAGCACTTTTGAGTATCTCCTGCATTTCCAAC
>JBBSWB010000063.1:18856-25813 GCA_038046465.1 Nanobdellota archaeon | reverse complement strand
ATAATATCGGGCAATATAAATTAGAGTTTACCTCCAGTGCTAAAAGCAATATTTATGATGCAACCGGCACAGCAAGCACCACCGGAACCATATTAAAACAATTTGAAGATGCTAAGATTACCCTGCTTGGTGAAAAATTTACTATTGTATTGGCAAGAAGGGCACAACAAAATAGTATCAAGTTAACTTTAATGGGCGGTGCAGTTAATGGCAGTTTACTGGAAGGGGAAACCCAATCTTACCTGCTTAACGGGAACACCTATAAAATTAGCCTAACTTATGTTGATAGCACCTATGCTAAGTTTTCAGTAAACGGCGAGATTACTGATAAATTACAAGTTGGAGATGTTTACAAATTAGCTGATGGAAAAGAGATTGGCGTAAGTGAACTTATGTATCAAAGTTATGCTGGCGGCGTCCACAGTGCTGATTTTTTTGTCGGTGCAGATAAAATAATCTTAAGAGATGATGATGTTACCAATACTGAATCAGATAACGAATTAGATGTTGGCGGAAAAACTATTGGCGGTGCCGATGTAATTATAACGGGCACTGATGATAATACCTTTTTTGCCCTGAGCACGATTGTAATAAACATGACTGCTCAAGATGATTATTATGTTGGTGCAAATGCCAACTTAAGCAGCGTTATAAAATTTAGCGGAGATGACCCAGAGATTTTATTTACCAATAATTGGGATATTCAATTTAAAGGCTTAAGTGAAGCTAACAGCCACGAAATAAAATTAAACCCAAGCGGAGACCGGAGATATAAATATATTTTTTACGATGGTAATGGGGACAAAGTGGATTTGCCTTTATTCTATGCTGTTGATAGCAGTACAATCTCTTTTAGCGAAGAAGCAGCAGAGAGTTGCATACATTTAAAGAAAGGCGTACCCATCTATAAAAATGATTATTTTGTGTTGACCGGGGGAGATGCCAGCAGCGGGTCAGCAAAATCATTTGCTCTACAGTATAAAGGAGCAGATAAATCAACTGCCACCAGCCCAAAAATTAAATTTAAGAATTTAGGGAATGGAGAAACCTTAGAATATTCTATTGATACCAGTTCTGCTGAAATCGGGAGCGCAGTTTGTGATATAAAATTAGGCGGATATTCATTCGCAGTAGTAAGCAATCAAGTTAAAACTAATAATGATTTTCAGATATCTGTTTCCGGAAGCGAAGATGTAGATATTGTTGATTACTACGGGGCGCAAGCCGATGTTAGTAATATTCCGGTCAGTAATTGCCGTAATACTAGTGTAGCTTCTTCAGCTATCACTATAACTACTGCCGATAGCAGCGATTACGATAACCAAGCTCCGGCAGCGATTGTGTTAACCGTCGGTGCAACCACAACTAATAAAGTTACCATAAGCTCATTTACAGTTGGCGGAACCAGCAATCCTTTAATCGGAGAAGGGAGTATTGATTATGGATATACCAGCATGGGCGGAAAGATAACTTATGCTTCTTTAAGTAGTTCTCCTAACTCGTTTACTTATGATTATCCCAAAGAGCAACGCCTGCCGTTATTGTATGTAACCAGCGGAGCAACTACTCCGGCCAGCGGAGATTTGATTGCCGTAAACATTATTGATGCCACTAAGCTAGACAGCGAAATTGTTAATACGAAAGCGCAGAATTTAATTGTGGTTGGTGGTGCTTGTGTTAACACTGTAGCCGCAGCATTATTGGGCAATCCGGCTAATTGTGTTGGGGAGATTTCTCCTGGCAAAGCTAGAATTAAATTAGTCCAAACGGGAGAGAATAAGGCAGTGTTAATTATTGGCTACGGTAGTGCAGAAACTAGGCTTGCCGGTGAAGTTCTGGCCCACAGATGGACAGAGCTGTCTGGGAAGGAAGTAGAGATTGAAGGCACAGATTATCTTGATGCTACGATTAAAGTGGTGGGGTAAATGTTGGTTTTTATAAAATCGTAGGCAGAATAGTAAAAATAACTCTTAAGTTAGTTTTGTTCATTCTAGCTTGTTAGAGCAATGTTATTTTTTTACTTAAATTTACTATAAATGGTTAAAGTAAAAAGGAAATTCAAATAATTTTCCTAAAAAATACGTACGTATTTAGTTACGTTCTTGGTGAGCAGGGCACGGCGCGATTACGGCATCTGAGTTTATACTTAATTTTTGGATGCCGTGCGCCTCCATTGGCACTGCTCACTCACTTAACTAAATACATACAAAAATACGGAACATTTATAAAAAAGATTAGCTCATATAAACGAGCTTATTATGTATTAAATGGGGAAAGTATTCATTAGGATTAGAGAAGAGAAAAATGTCAAATAATGGCGCTAATTTAGGTTTTGAACAGAAATTATGGTCTTCTGCTGATAAATTAAGGAGCAATATGGATGCTGCTGAATACAAGCACGTTGTTTTAGGATTGATTTTCTTAAAATATATTTCTGACGCGTTTACTGAAGTTTATGAAAAACTGAAAAAAGAGAAGGATTCAGATCCAGAAGATGTTGATGAGTATGTTTCAAGGAGAATTTTCTTTGTTCCAAAAGAAGCAAGATGGGAGCATCTTCAAGCCAATGCTAAAAAGCCAGAGATTGGAAAATTTCTTGATGAAGCTATGGATATTATTGAAAGAGACAATCCCTCACTTAAAGGAGTTCTTCCAAAGAATTATGCTCGTCCAGGATTAAACAAACAAAGATTGGGGGAATTGATTGATTTAATTGGCACGATTGGTTTAGGAGATAAGGAAAACCGAAGTAAAGACATTCTTGGAAGAGTGTATGAATACTTTTTAGGGGAATTTGCCTCTGCTGAAGGAAAGAAAGGCGGGCAGTTCTATACTCCTCGTTCTATTGTTAAACTCTTAACTGAGATGTTAGAGCCATACAAAGGAAGAATCTTTGATCCATGCTGTGGCTCAGGCGGTATGTTTGTTCAATCAGAAAAATTTGTTGAAGCACATGGCGGAAAAATAAAAGACATTTCTGTTTATGGACAAGAAAGCAACCAGACCACATGGAAGCTTTGTAAAATGAATATGGCTATCAGAGGGATTGACTCTAATATCAAATGGGGCGATGCTTTCCATGACGACCAGCATAAAGATTTGAAAGCTGATTTTATTCTTGCCAATCCCCCGTTTAATGATTCTGACTGGAATGGCGAATTGTTAGCTGAGGATGTTAGGTGGAAGTTTGGAGTGCCTCCAAAAAATAATGCAAATTTTGCGTGGGTTCAGCATTTTATCCATCACTTAAATCCTACTGGTGTAGCTGGCTTTGTTCTGGCAAATGGCTCAATGTCATCTAATACTTCCAATGAAGGCGAGATAAGGAAGAATATTGTTACATCTGATATGGTTGATTGCATGGTTGCTTTGCCATCTCAATTATTCTATAATACAATGATTCCTGCTTGCTTATGGTTTGTTACACGAGATAAAAAAGACCATGCGTTTAAGGATAGAAGAGGACAGATTTTGTTTATTGATGCCAGAAATATGGGTGTAATGATTGACAGAAGGCACAGGGAATTAACTGATGAAGATATTAAGAAGATAGCTACTACTTATCATTCTTGGAGAGGAGAGAATAAGGTTAAATATGAAGATGAGCTGGGCTTTTGCAAGTCTGCTTCACTTTCAGAAGTTGAAAAGAACAATTTTATCCTTACTCCTGGAAGATATGTTGGAATCCAAGAAGAAGCAGAAGACGACGAAGCATTTGAAGAGAAGATGAAAAGACTAACTGCTGAACTTTCTGAACAGCTGAAAGAAGGTAAGAAGCTAGATGAAGAGATAAAAAAGAATTTGGAAGGGATTGGGTTTAAAATAAGTTAACCGTATCGAAAAGAACACGGATAAAAATATGAAAAAAATAATCAATGTAAAAGGAAAAGAAATAGTCATTTTTTCTCAAAATCAAGACGAATACATTTCTTTAACAGATATTGCCAGATATAAAAATCCTGATGAACCCAAAGATGTTGTCAAAAACTGGCTTAGAAGCAAAAGCACCATTGAATTTTTAGGCTTATGGGAGAAAATAAACAACCCGGATTTTAAAGGGGTCGAATTCGACTCCTTTTTGAAACAATAAAAATGAGTGAGGTAATGAAATGCAATTAACAACAGAAGACATGGATTTGTTTTACAAACTGAATTGGTCACTGCTTTTTTATGTCAATCAAAAGTTTAAAGTTATCGCTGATTTAAAAGAGCCAAATTTCAAAAAAGAAAAATTAGAAAATGTAGCTAATCTCCACGAAAAAGTGCATAAAGATTCTTCTCTAATTGATTCTTTTATTAAAGAGAATCGATTTAAGCTTAGCTCTGAAGAGTTAGAGATAGTTAAGAGTTGGAAAAAAGAAGTTAAAAGTAAGTTTTTGGTAATGAAGCATGGTGATTACGGAACTATATTTTTTGAACAAAGCAATAATCCTAAAGCCTATGCAGTTTTAAGCCTAATTGATGATTTGGAAGATATGATCCCAGCTCTATATCTCCCGGTTATGCTAGAAACTACTTTGCTTCCTTTTAAGGGGAAGATAATTTACAATGGGCTTTTTGTTCCCTACAACATTCATTTTGGAAAAAGTATCAGAAATTCTTTTGAAATGAGTTTTAGGGAATCTAAAAGCAAGTATGGAATTTTAACTTCTTTGGAAGAGCCCATTATAGAAAAAAGTGATGCTGACGAAGAATTGATGAAAACTTATGCCAGAAACAGGGACACCTGCTTTAATTATGAAAAGGAAATTAATCAGCTGCTTAAAAAGAATCCATCTTTGTGGAAAGTGTATTATCAAACGCTTGGTAAATCAGAAGTGCGAAGGCTGAGCAAGAAACTCTCTGAACTCGGTGTTAATTCCGGATATTTTGCCATATTTGATGATACAGTTATCGCTTCTGGGCAGACGGAAAGAGAATTAAAGGAAGCGATAACTAAAGTTCTGCCGGTCGAGAAGCAGGAATATGTTTATGTCTTCAAGTATAACGGAAAATGAAAAAAGAAATTGACAAAAATGGGAGAATGGTGTATAAGTTTGCTCATTCCGTAGGTAGAGGAGGAGATGCATACATTCATAAAACGCTTTCTGGCAAAATAATAGAAAATAAACTAGGATTACGAAATTACTTGGGGGCAATATCGAAGAAGCATAGTCTTATTGACCCCACTATAAAGATTTATGATACGATCTTCTTTTTATTTTTTCATACGCCTAAATCGCTGGCTCCTGCTACACTTATTGAGAGCATAAGTAAAAATCTTTCATTATTCTCAGAGTGGGATAAAGAATATGTTTGGACAGGAGTATATGACCTACAAGAAAATTCTTTAAGAAAAGATTTAGAGAAATGGGGGTATGATTATGATAAAGGATGAAATTCCCGCAATTCGGGAATATAAAATGGCTTTGGAAGAATATTTTAAGAATAAGCCAAAGGCAAAGAATGATAGAGAATTAAAAGAGCAAATGGGTGAATTTATGTATTGGTATAATCATGTCCGAAAGCAAAGCGATACTGGAAAAACACCTGATGAAATGTACAGAGAGGCGTGGGAAAAAACCAAAATGAGCAGATAAGAGGCTTAATGAAATCAAAATTTAAACAAACTGAAATAGGAATGATTCCTGAGGGAAAGTAATAAAATGGAATTAGAAATAAATGAATGGTCACAAGATGAAGCTGAAGAGTGGTTTAAGCGAATAGAATCTAATAATGGAAAAGGAGAGGGGTATAATATTGATTGGAAAGAAAAATGGAATTTCGAAAATACTGGTTTTGGTCCAGAAGAAACAAACAATACTACTCAAAGAGCAATGTCTGGTTTTGCTAATACTTATGGAGGAATATTAGTATTAGGTTTTGATAAAAATGGAAAACTGTTAGGGGTGGATGAAAAAAAAGATATAGATAATTTTTTCCAGAGAAAATTAGATAAAAAAATCTTTCCGGATCCCCCAATATTCAAGATAAAGCATTATACGCACAAAAGCAAACCCATTTTAGTTATATTTGTTGAGAAATCCAAAATACCTTTACAATGTGACAATGGTGTTTATTATTACAGAGAACAGTCCGAATTTAAGTTTATGCCTCATTATTTATTAGAAAGCAAATTTAGGACGTGTTTTGATGAGGAGAAATATTTATTCTTGGTATCCGCGAATTTGAAATATCTAATTAATTATTCAGCTAATATGCAAAATAAACTATTGCGCGTTCAGAACACTGTAGGATACAAAATAAGCACATCTTGCAATAGTATCTTTTTATCCGGAGATCAATTGTATCACTTCTATCGCAAACATAACTTATTAAATGATTATGAGAAACTAATGTTTGTTTTAAATGATTGGTGTGCTGGAGAGATGGATGAACCTAAGGAATATATGAATTTTAAGAACTTAAAAGAAGAATTAGAATTTTTTCAAAAAAAATTTGAAGTTTCTAAAAAATGAAGAAAATTAGATTCAAACAAACTGAAATAGGAATGATTCCTGAAGATTGGGAAGTTAAAAAAGTTGAAGATTTATTTCAAATTTTTGCCGGAGGAGATTTAAGCAAAATAGATTTTTCAGAGAATAAATCAAAAGAGTATAGATATCGTGTTTATTCAAATTCTTTAAAAGATAAAGGATTATACGGATTTTCTAAAAACTATCAATACGAACCCGAATGTATAACAATAACTGGGAGAGGGGATGTAGGAAGAGCAGAATGCAGGAGAGAACCATTTAACGCTATTGTCAGGTTATTAGTTCTAAAACCAAAAAAAGAAGTTTCTTGTTATTTCTTTGCAAGTTTTATTAATATAAAATTAGATTTTTCATATATTGGTTCTGCGGTTAATCAGTTAACTGCTCCTGAAATTTCCCAAAGATTAATAGCTTTCCCCTCAATAGAAGAGCAAAAAAGAATTGCCAAAATTCTCTCTGACTTGGATTCAAAAATAGAACT